>NZ_JBNFNU010000915.1:0-485 GCF_057364445.1 Xanthobacter sp. BG11Y11_SDJG | reverse complement strand
GCACAAACGTCGGCGAGCCGCTCGGCGCCGGCGGGCGAGAGCGCGATCACCTCGAAGCCGCGCGCCGCCAGGAGGTCCAGCAGCGCCGGCGCGTCCTCGACCCGCGCGAACGGCACCGTCAGGCTCGCCCCCACCGAGACGCGGATTGCCTTGCGGTAGAGCGGATCGCACGCGGCGCGGTCGATCAGCACCGCGCCGGCGCCGAAGGCGGCGGCATTGCGGAACACGCCGCCCATATTGTCGTGGTTGGTGAGGCCGAGCGCCGCCACCACGAGCGCGCGCGGGCCGAGGTGTCGAGCAGCGCGCCCGGCTCCCGCGCAAAGGCGCGGCCCAGTGCCAGCACGCCGCGAATGGATCGGAAAAGCCCGACACCTGGTCCATCACCGCCTGCGGCGCCACATAGGCCTGCAGGTCCGGCGGCAGGCTCGCCAGGAGGTCGGCGAGGCGGTGCGCCTGGGACTGCGAGATCAGCAGCGCCTCCAGCG
>NZ_JBNFNU010000914.1:0-485 GCF_057364445.1 Xanthobacter sp. BG11Y11_SDJG | reverse complement strand
GATCGCGCCGCTCGGGGGGGATCGGTCGGGCGGCCGTCATTGCGCTGCCTCCGTCCGGAGCGCCGCGAGATCGGCATCGAGGTCGTTGCGGCGGGGGTGCCACAGGCCACGGCGGCGGGCGTCGGCGAAGCGCGCGGCCATGGCGTGTGCCGCCTCGCGGTTCTGGTCGAGGAGGAAGGCGCGGACGGCGCCGTCGCCGAGATAGGCCGCATGCAGCCGGTCGAGCAGCGCGGAGGGCACGGCCTCGGTGGTCTCGGCGAAGGCGACGAGGCGGTCCACGGTCTCCAGAAGCTCGGCCGCCCCGCGCGGCCCGTGCCGCATCTGGCCGGCGATGAAGACCGGCGATACCCGGCCATGGACCAGCAGCGCCAGCGACTCGCCGAGCGAGCGCCCGCGCGGCCGGGCGGGGTCGCGGGTGTCGGAGGCATCACCAGATGGGCCCTGCGGCCGAGCGCATGGGCCGCGGCCGCGCAAGCCGCCGACGA
>NZ_JBNFNU010000913.1:0-486 GCF_057364445.1 Xanthobacter sp. BG11Y11_SDJG | reverse complement strand
GGCTGCCGGTTCCGAGACGGATGCGCCCGCAGGCGACGCTTCCACCCCGGTGGAGGAAGCGCCTGAGGATGCCGCCCCGGCGGAGGACGCGCCCGCGGATACGGCTGCGCACGATATGCCGGCCGAAGAGGATGCCGCCGAAGCCGAGGCGTCCGCCGAAATCCTGGAGGCGACCGGCGATCCCACCGCTGCCGAGACGGCGGCCGAGGTGGATGCCCCGGCCGCTCCCGGCGGTCCCGAGGCGGTGGAGGGCGCGCCGCCGAGCCCGAGATGATCGAGGTCTGGCGGCCCGGCCGTCCGCCCGGCGCCCCGCGCCGCGAGCGGCCCCAGGGCCAGCGCCAGGGTGAGGGCGAACGTCACGGCGAACGCCAGGGACATCGGCCGCGTGGCGACCGCCCCCAGGGGGATCGCCCGCAGGGGGATCGGTCCGCAGGGTGACCGCTTCCAGGGCGATCGCCGCCGCGACGCCGGCCCCCAGCCCGGCGC
>NZ_JBNFNU010000912.1:0-492 GCF_057364445.1 Xanthobacter sp. BG11Y11_SDJG | reverse complement strand
AGGGCGCGCGGAGCTGCGATCTGTGCGTGGCGGCTCGCCACGGGACGGCGAAACCCTCACCCCGGCCCTCTCCCGCAAGGGGAGAGGGGGCGCGAACGGGTGGGGCGGTGCCAGATCTGTGGCCGCCCCGACACCCTGTCCCGGCCCCGGGATATTCCGAAGCTGACAGGCGTGCTGCACCGCGCATAATACGCGCGGCCGATGGGCCGTCCGTCCCGCGCAGGCGGGGCGTGCGGCAGGGCCGGTGGATGATGCCTATGCCGCTCGAACGTTCCATGATCCTCGCCGTGCAGGGCGCCGACCGCGAAGTGATCCAGGCGCTCCTGGCGCAGGCTGCGCGACGGCTCGCGTCGGGCGGCGTGCGGGTGATCGGCGTCATCGAGCGCCTGCCCGAGGGCGGCGGCCACGAGGACGTGCTGCTGCTCGACCTCGTGTCCGGCGAGACCCACCGCCTGCACCAGGATCTCGGCCCCGGCGCCGCCGGATGCAGCC
>NZ_JBNFNU010000911.1:0-493 GCF_057364445.1 Xanthobacter sp. BG11Y11_SDJG | reverse complement strand
AGCGCGCCGCAGCGCCCGCTGGACGGGCTCAGGGTGCTGGAGATCGGGCAGTACACCACGGCGCCCCTGTGCGCCCGCCAGCTCGGCGCGTTCGGCGCAGACGTGGTCAAGATCGAGCCGCCGGGCGGCGAGCCGGCGCGCCTCCTGCCGCCGCTGCGCGACGGCCAGGGCTACTTCTTCACCATGAGCAATTCCGACAAGCGCGGCGTGAGCCTGGACCTGCGCGACACGGCGGACGCGGCCCTGTTCGCCGACCTCGTCGCCCACGCGGACGTGCTGGTGGAAAACATGAAGCCGGGCGCGCTGGGCCGCTTCGGTTTCTCGCCGGACGCGCTCAACCGCCTCAATCCGCGCCTCGTCTATTGCGCCGTCAGCGGGTTCGGCGCGGATGCGCCGGATCGCGCGCGCGGCGCCATGGACACCACCATCCAGAGCGCCGCCGGCATCATGGACGCGATCCGGCACGGGAGCCTCCACGCAGCATGGCTCTCGA
>NZ_JBNFNU010000910.1:0-494 GCF_057364445.1 Xanthobacter sp. BG11Y11_SDJG | reverse complement strand
CGCCCGACATGGGCGCGCCGCCGCCGTCCGTGCGCTTCGCCACCGCCGTCGACGCCATGCGCCAGGATCTCTCCGCCCGGATCCGCGCCGTGATCGGCGGCACGCCGGCCGAGATCGCCGTGGCGCTGGTGGCGGGCGACCGCTCCGCCATTCCCGACCGGGTGGAGGAGGGCATGCGGGTGTCCGGCCTCACCCACATCCTGTCCATTTCGGGCCTGCATATGGCGCTCGTGATGGGGACGCTGTTCGCCGCCGCGCGCGCCTTGCTGGCGCTGGTGCCGCCGCTGGCGCTCACCTGGCCCATCAAATCCATCGCCGCCGCCGTGGCGCTTTCGGGCGGGGCCTTCTATCTCGTCCTGTCCGGCAACGACGTGCCGGCGCAGCGCTCGTTCGTGATGGCGGCGCTGGTGCTGGCGGGCGTCGCCGCCGGCCGGCCGGCGCTCACTTTGCGCACCGTGGCGGTGGCGGCGGTGCTGGTGCTGGCGCTCTCGCCC
>NZ_JBNFNU010000909.1:0-496 GCF_057364445.1 Xanthobacter sp. BG11Y11_SDJG | reverse complement strand
CGCCGCGCGGGGCGGCGGGGGGCAGGTGGGGTCATCGGGGAGGCTCCGGTCAGGACTCAGGCGCCCGGGACGGGCGCGCCGAACAGGTCGCGCCAGGCGAGCTGGGCATCGGAAAGGGCAGGCGGGTCGCGGCATAGATCCCCGCGCGCGCGGCGCGGGCGAGCACCAGGCTCGCCACCGCGCCGATCACCGCGAGGTCCGCCAGCGGCGCCTCCAGCGGACGATGGCCGGTGGCGAGCGCGAACACGCAGTCCCCGTCGAGCGGCGTGTGGATGGGGAACAGCGACAGCGCGAGCCCAGCCTGCGCCATCACGGCGAGGCGGTCGGTCTGGATCGGGTTCAGCACCGCGTCGGTGGCGACGACGGCGATGGTGGTGGCCATGCGGCTCGCCCGCGATTTCAGCGGCGGCGCCACCGCCTCGTCGGGAAAGCGGGCCGGCAGTCCGAGGCCGCCGAACTCGCCGCCCCGCTCATAGGGCGCGGCGCGGAAATGCGC
>NZ_JBNFNU010000908.1:0-501 GCF_057364445.1 Xanthobacter sp. BG11Y11_SDJG | reverse complement strand
GATCTGAGGCGCTCGAAGCGCGCCGCGTCGGTCGGCACCAGATCCACCACCAGGCGGGCGGGCTCGCCGTCGTGCGGCTCCAGCAACGAAGCGCCTTGTCGGATGGCCACGGGGCCGGTCGCCTCCAGAACCATGCGCGCCTTGCCCGGCGCCAGCGCGCCGAAGCGCCAGGACGGAAACGAGGCCGCGCCGCATCTGGTCGGGCGCGCCCGCGAAGCGGAAGGCGACGCCGGACAGATCGAGGATGACCCGGTAGGGGCTGCCCAGCGTGAAGGCGCGGAACGGCACCGCGCCGTCGAGATCCACCACCAGGCGGGTGCGCTCGCTGTCGCCGGCAAGGCGGGCGTCGCGGGCAGCGACCGTCCCGGCTGGGGTGGAAGTGGAAGCGGAGGCGGAAGCGGAGGGGGTGACGTCGCCCGGCGGTTCGGCGCGCAGGCTGCCGCCCGGGATCACGAGCCCGCCGCGGCGAGCACCACCGGCGCCAGCGCGCCACTCAGGCGG
>NZ_JBNFNU010000907.1:0-506 GCF_057364445.1 Xanthobacter sp. BG11Y11_SDJG | reverse complement strand
CGCCTTGGCGGCCGCCGCCGCACCGGCCTGCTTTTGCGTGCCGAAGGCGCGCCCGGCTTCGGCCACCAGCGCGCGGGCCGCCGTCGCGTCCACGAAATGGGTCGCAGCCCGGTGCTGGAGCGCTTGGAACGCGCCGATCGGCTGGCCGAACTGACGGCGCAGGCGCATGTAGTCGAGCGTCAGGTCGAGCGCGCGCGTCATGAGCCCGCATAGCTCCGCCGCGTACAGCAGGCGCTGCACGTCGCGTGCCGTGACGAACGCCGCCTCCGCCGCGCGGCCATCGGCCACCGGCACCGCATCGGGCCCATCGACGAGGAAGGCGAGCGCGCCGCCGTCAACGGTCGCAACCGTTCGGGCCTCCGCCGGATCGAGGGCGAGGAGGCACCGCTCCCGCGCGTCGAACGCGAGGATGACGTCGACGTCCGCCGGAGCGAAGGCGAGCCCCTCGGCCGCGAGGCCGGACCCGGTGTCGCTCCGTTCGGCGGGCGCGGCGCAGATGGATCGCC
>NZ_JBNFNU010000906.1:0-507 GCF_057364445.1 Xanthobacter sp. BG11Y11_SDJG | reverse complement strand
CTCGCGCGCGCGCGCGCGCGCGCGCGCGCGCGCGCGCGCGCGCGCGCGCGCGCGCGCGCGCTCTCCACGGCGACCCTTGCAGACCAGGAAGGAGCGCTGCTTGCCTCCTTCAGAAACGACACCAGCTCGTTGCCGGTGAGCCGGCACCAGGCGGGCAGGTCGTCGTCCACCGAGATTTCGGTGGAGCGGATCTCCAGCAGCCCGCCGCGCGGCAGGGGGTCGATGTGCTTGCGGATGAGTAGCAGCAGCCCGTTGCCGCAATCGAGGTCGCCGCCGTCAAAGCCGACGTCGGGCGCAAGGTCGTGACGCAGGTCCGTGAGAGTCATCGACACCTTCCCAGGGTTCGTGGGCGAGGGGAAGGAGGGCCTTCGCGGCCCTCCCCTCCCCCGCCGCCGGCGCCGCTCCCCGGGATGAACCACCCCGAGAAGCGCGGCGCCGGACGCGTAGGCAGAGCCCGCCCCGCCCGCGGCAGAGCCGCTCGGCGCGGGCAATTGCGTGCCGGTCAGC
>NZ_JBNFNU010000905.1:0-511 GCF_057364445.1 Xanthobacter sp. BG11Y11_SDJG | reverse complement strand
CGGCCAGGGGGAGGCGGGGGCGCGTCCGGCGCGGCGTCAGCAGCGGGTGCCATGGTGCACTGTCGCCGTGGCGGAGGCGCCGACGCGCATCAGCTCGCCCGGCGGATCGAGCAGGCGGATGCGCACCGGAAAGCGCTGCGCCACCCGCACCCAGTCGAGCGATTTCGGTACCAGCGGCATCTTGCGCGGGATGTTGATCAATTCCTCCGAGACCACGCCCCAGCCGATGCCCTCCACCCGCCCGCGGATCGCGCGGGTGCGGTCGGCGAGGGCGTAGACGGTGGCGCAGTCGCCCACCGCGATGCCGGGGAGCGCGGTTTCCACGAAGGCGGCGGAGGCGAACCACGCCTCGGTGCTGATGAGGGTGAACACCGACTGGCCCGGCAGCACATATTCGCCCGGTGCGAGGTTGAGGCCCACCACCTTGCCGTCGAATGGCGCGCGCACCTGCGTGTCCGCCAGCGCGCGCTCCGCCAGAGCGAGCGCGGCGCGGCGCGCCTCGCCGCCGGAG
>NZ_JBNFNU010000904.1:0-514 GCF_057364445.1 Xanthobacter sp. BG11Y11_SDJG | reverse complement strand
TGCTGAAGGCCGCGCGCGCGACCGCCGGGCTGAAGGGTGTCGCGGGCGAGGCGCGCGACCTGTTCCGCCGCCGCTGCTGCCGGAGGAACTGTCCGCCTTCGATGCCGTGGTCATCGACCCGCCGCGCCAGGGCGCCGAGGCGCAGGCGCGCCAGCTTGCGGCGGCGAAGCTGGGGCGGGTGGTCTATGTGTCCTGCAGCGCCGCGACCTTCGCGCGCGACGCGCGGATCCTGATCGACGGCGGCTTCCGCCTCGGCCGGGTCACGCCGTTCGACCAGTTCCGCTACAGCCCGCACGTGGAACTGGTGGGGGTGTTCGAGCGGTAGGCGCAAGCCTTCCCACCGGCGTCATGCCCCGGCTTGTCCGGGGCATCCACTTTGCCCTTTGCGCCAGGCCTCTCGCCAGGCCTCAATCCCGACGCCAGCAACGCCGGGGCGTGGATCCCCCGGACAAGCCGGGGATGACGGCAGTCCAAGGGGAGACAGGCCGGAGGCACTCAAAAACCGGCCGTCATG
>NZ_JBNFNU010000903.1:0-514 GCF_057364445.1 Xanthobacter sp. BG11Y11_SDJG | reverse complement strand
CCACCGCCCCGCACGCTCGCGGCGGATTTCGGCGTGCCGCCGGCTCCATCACGCTCGCGCTGCCGGGCACGGAAGACGCGCCGCGCGCGCCGGGGGATGGCGATCCGCCGCGCCTCATCGCCATCGGCTCGGTGATCCCGCGCAAGGGCTATGGCGTGCTGCTGGAGGCCATAGAGCGGCTCGGCGACCTGCCCTTCTCGCTCACGATCGCCGGATCGCTCACCCTCGATCCCGTGACCGCCGCCGACATCCGCGCGCGGGCCGAGGCGCTGCCGGAAGGCCGCGTGCGTCTCCTCGGCGCGCTGCCGGAGGCGCAGCTCGACCGGCTCTACCTGGAAGCCGACCTCTTCGTTCACCCCTCGCTCTATGAGGGCTACGGCATGGTGCTGGCCGAGGCGCTGAAACGCGGCCTGCCGGTGGTCTCAACCACCGGCGGCGCGGCCGCCGAGACGGTGCCGGACGGCGCCGGCCTGAAGGTGCCGCCGGGCGATGCCGGCGCCCTCGCCGAGGCGCT
>NZ_JBNFNU010000902.1:0-515 GCF_057364445.1 Xanthobacter sp. BG11Y11_SDJG | reverse complement strand
CGGCCCCGCGCCGCCAGGCACCTTGCCGCCGGGCAACCTGCCGCCGGGCTGGATCGTCGGGCCGGAAGGCCAGCGGCCGCCGCCCATGTCCTACGCGCCCGGCGATCACGGACCCGCCGTCACCGGCTCGGTGACGGGGCGCAATACTACACCGCCCCCGTGCCCCAGGCGTCCCCCATCCCCTTGCCTAAGGCCAAGCCGGGAGAGGACTGAGCCGCGCGCCATGGCCACGCAAACCGCCCTCTGCGCCGGCATCGACGGCTGCCCCGGCGGCTGGATCGTCGCCGCGTGGGATGGCGCCGGGCCCTTGTCCCTGTCCCGGATCGCCGACCTCGCCGACCTCTTCGCCGGCGACGGCGCTCCGCGCATCGCCGCCATCGACATCCCCATCGGCCTTCCCGAGCGCGTCGGCCCGCGCGGGCGTCCGCCCGAACGGCTGGTGCGCCCGCATCTCGGCCGCCGGCAGTCCTCCGTGTTCTCGGTGCCGTCCGCGCGCGGTGGCGGCCGGGCTCGGC
>NZ_JBNFNU010000901.1:0-515 GCF_057364445.1 Xanthobacter sp. BG11Y11_SDJG | reverse complement strand
GCCGCCTCATCGCCCAGGCCCAGGAGACGCTGGCGCGCTGCCCGTGCCGCGCTGGCCGGCTGGGGCGAGCGCCCGCTGCTCGTCATCAATCTGGGCGATGCCCGCCACTTCCGCGTGTTCGGCCCGACAGCATGTTCGGCGAGGTGCTGGCGCGCCTCGGCCTCGCCAACGCCTGGACCGCCGGCACCTCCTATGCCGCCTCGGCGCCGGTGGGGCTGGAGGCGTTGGCGCGCTTCGCCGATGCCGGCATCGTCATCCTGCCGCCCGTGCCGCCGGATGCGCGGCGCATCCTGCCGCAGAGCGCGGTCTGGCGCGCGCTGCCGAGCGTGCGCGAGAACCGCGTGGTGGTGCTCGGCTCAATGAACCCGTTCGGCGGCCTGCCCACGGCCCAGCGGTTCGCCCGGCTGCTCACGCAGGCGCTCACCCATCCGCCCGGGGGCGGCCTTGGCTGAGAGCTGGCCTACCGCACAACGCATGCGGCCGCGCCTGCCGCTGTGGCTGGCGCTCGCCGCCGC
>NZ_JBNFNU010000900.1:0-518 GCF_057364445.1 Xanthobacter sp. BG11Y11_SDJG | reverse complement strand
CATGGGGGCTCCGGCCGCGCCAGCGCCACCAGACGGTCGGCGATGGTGGCGGCGGTGCGCGGCGCGCGCGCGGCGAGTGCGTCCTTCAGGGTGCGCACGATCAGCGCCCGCACGTTGCCACCGTCGCGGAAGCGCACCTCGGTCTTGGCGGGGTGCACGTTCACATCCACCTCGCGCGGGTCGAGGGTGAAGAACAGCGCCAGCACCGGGTGCCGGTCGGAGGGCAGGAGGTCGGCATAGGCCGCGCGCACCGCCCCCATGAGCAGCTTGTCGCGCACCGGCCGGCCGTTCACGAACAGGAACTGGCTCAGGGAATTGGCCTTGGAGAAGGTGGGCAGGCCGGCGAGCCCCTCCAGAACCACGCCCTCCCGCGCCCCCTCCACCGGGACTCACGTTCGGCCCCGCCTCGCCCCCAGAACGTCGGCGATGCGCGCGGCGCGCCCGTCCGCAGTGCCCGGCACGGGGCCCGGGAAGGTGATTGGGGCGCGCGCTCGTCCACCACCAGGGTGAAGGCCACG
>NZ_JBNFNU010000899.1:0-521 GCF_057364445.1 Xanthobacter sp. BG11Y11_SDJG | reverse complement strand
GAGCGCGACCTCGCAGCCGCCGCCGAGCGCCGCGCCGTCGATGGCCGCCACGACGGGCTTGTCCAGCGCGTCGATGGCGCGATCGACGTCGGGCAGGAGCGGGTCGTCCGGCGGCAGGCTCATCTCGCGGATGTCGGCGCCGGCGATGAAGCGCCCCGGGCCGCCGCTCAGCACGATGGCGCTGACGCCGGGGTCAGCCCCGAGCGCGCCCACGGCGTCGCGCAGGCCCTGCCGCACGCCCTTGGACAGGGCGTTGACCGGCGCATGGTCGATCACCACCACGCCGACCGGGCCGTGCCGCTCGACCCGGACGGGAGAGGTCGCCGCGTCCATGGCTCAGACCCGCTCGATGAGGGCGGCGATGCCCTGGCCGACGCCGATGCACATGGTGGCGACCGCCCGCTTCTGTCCGCGCGTCTCCAGCGCGCTCACCGCCGTCATGGCGAGCCGCGCGCCGGACATGCCGAGGGGGATGGCCGGAGGGGGCGATGGCGCCGCCGTGCGGGTTCACATGCTCCGCA
>NZ_JBNFNU010000898.1:0-521 GCF_057364445.1 Xanthobacter sp. BG11Y11_SDJG | reverse complement strand
GCGGCGGCGGCCGAGGCGGCGATCCGGCGGACCGGCCTGGAGCCTCTCGCCGACCGGGGCGTGGACGGGCTCTCGGGGGGCGAGCGCCAGCGCGCCTGGCTCGCCTTGACGCTGGCCCAGCTCAAGGGCGGCACCGGTGGGCGCTGCCTGCTTCTGGACGAGCCCACCTCGGCGCTCGACATCGCCCACCAGATGGAGCTGCTCGCCATCGTCCGCGAACTGGCGTCGGGCGAGGACGGCCTGACGGTGATCGTGGTGCTGCACGACATCAACCTTGCGGTCCGCACCTGCGACCACCTGGTGGCGCTGCGCGCGGGACGCCTCGTGGCCCATGGCCCGGCGCGCGCGATGATGGCGCCCGAGACGCTCAAGGCGGTCTACGACCTCGACATGGGCATCCTGCCCCACCCCGTCAGCGGCCATCCCATGGGGTTCGTGCTGTGAGCCGCCTCACGCGCCGCAGCCTGATCACAGGCGCCGCAACGCTGCTCGCCGCCGGACCCGCGCGCGCCGCGCCAGGC
>NZ_JBNFNU010000897.1:0-529 GCF_057364445.1 Xanthobacter sp. BG11Y11_SDJG | reverse complement strand
GCCGCGAAGGCGAGGCCGACGCCCGGCGGGGCGGAAAGCGCCGGCTCCGGCGCGCCGGACAGGGCGTCGAGGCCATCGGCCAGCCGGGCCAGGAGCCGGGCGAACAGCGTCGGGCCTTCATGCGCCAGCACAGCGCGGAACAGCGGGGTCGCCGCGCACCGCGCCAGCGCGCCGGTCTCGATGGGGGACAGGGCCTGTCCACCGGGAACGTCCCCCTCTCCCGCTTGCGGGAGTGGGCTTTGGGCATGCGGGGCGCCGCGCTCATCCTCCCGCGTGCGGGAGGATGCGTCCGGGGCGGGGGCCATCATCGCGCCGAGCCTCTCCGGCGTGAGGACCGGCAGGCCGGCGCGGCCGAAGGCGGGGTCGGTCTCCCGGCGCAGGCGGGCGAGGAGGCGGACGGTTGGGGTCTCGCCGGCGGCAAGCCAGGCGTCGAGGCTCCGAGAGAGAGAAGGCGGCAGAGGTCGAAGGCCTCCCCCGCCAAGGCGCGCGCCAGAGCGGGGGCGCCGTCCGGACGGGCGAGGAGGCCGAG
>NZ_JBNFNU010000896.1:0-535 GCF_057364445.1 Xanthobacter sp. BG11Y11_SDJG | reverse complement strand
CGCAGGCCGGCCTCATCCTCGCCGACGAGCCCACCGCCCACCTCGACGGCGCCACGGCGCGCGAGGTGGCGGACGCGCTGTTCCGCCTCGCGCGCGGGCGCACCCTCATCCTCGCCACCCACGATCCCGCACTCGCCGCGAGGGCCGACCGGATCATCCGCCTCGCCCCCGGCCTTGAAGGAGGCGGCGGCATGAACCCGCGCACGGCCGCGCTCGCGGCAATCCTGCGGCTGTTCCTTGCCGAGCGACGCGGCGCGCTCATCGGCGGGGCCTTGCTGGCGGCCCTGACGGCGCTCGCCGGGGCCGGCCTGCTGGCACTGTCGGGCTGGTTCATCACCGCCTCGGCCCTCGCCGGGCTTTCGGCCACGGCGATCGCCTTCGATGTCTTCATGCCCGCCGCCGGCATCCGCCTCCTGGCGCTGACGCGCACCGCGGGACGCTATGGCGAGCGGCTCGTGACCCACGACGCGACCCTCGCCGTGCTCGCCCGCCTGCGCGAGCGCCTGTTCCGCGGCTGGGCCGCGCCGGAGGCGGC
>NZ_JBNFNU010000895.1:0-536 GCF_057364445.1 Xanthobacter sp. BG11Y11_SDJG | reverse complement strand
GCGCGGGCGACCTCCGGGTTGCGGTCGGGCCGGCGCGCTTCCGGCGACTGGGGCAGCGCCACCAGGAGCGCCGCCTCGCCCAGAGTGAGCCGGCGCGGCTCCTTGCCGAAATAGGTGAGCGCGGCGGCGCGCACCCCCTCGATGTTGCCGCCATAAGGGGCAAGGGTGAGATAGAGCGCGAGGATCTCGTCCTTGGAGCGGTGGCGCTCGATGGTCAGCGCGCGCGCCATCTGCCGCAGCTTGGCCCTGAGCGTGCGCGGCTGCGGCGGATCGGTCAGGCGCGCCACCTGCATGGTGAGCGTGGATCCGCCGGAAACCACGCGGCCCGTCGCCAGCGCCTGGAGCGCAGCACGGCCCAGCGCCAGCGGATCGATCCCGCCATGGTCGCGGAAGCGCTTGTCCTCATAGGCGAACAGCATGGCGAGGAAGCGCGGGTCCACGTCCCCGGCGCGCGCCTCGAGGCGCCAGCGCCCGTCCTTCAGGGCGAAGGGGCGCAAGCAGCGCGCCCGCCGCGGTCCACCCACCTCGCGCGAGCA
>NZ_JBNFNU010000894.1:0-538 GCF_057364445.1 Xanthobacter sp. BG11Y11_SDJG | reverse complement strand
TGCTGGTCTCGGACGCGCGGGGCGGAGCTGCACCGGCACCGGTGCTGGCGCCGGACGTGGTGCTCACCGCCGCGCACTGCGTCGAGCCGGCGGCGGACTATGCGGTGGCGCTCATCTCGGGCCCGGCGCCGAAGCTGATCCCGGTCACGCGCATCGCGCTCCATCCGGCTTCAGCGCCGACCAGTTCCGCACCCGCCGGCCGACGCCGGATCTCGCGCTGGTCAAGCTCGCCGAGCCGCTGCCGGCATCGCTGCGCCCGGCGCGGCTCGCCGCCCGGCGGGCGGGCTGCCGCCGAAGGGGCGACGGCTTCACCATCGCCGGCTTCGGCGTCACGGCGGACGGCGCCTCGAAGAGCGCCGGCACGCTGCGCACGGTGGCGCTGCCGAACATCGGCTCCACCGGCGGAATCATGGTGCGCCTGTCGCGCGCCGAGGGCGGCGCGGGGGCGTGCACCGGGGATCCGGTGGTCCCGCCTTCCGCGACGGGCGCGGTGGCCGGCGTGATCGGTTGGGCCACCGCTCCGGCGGCGCCCGCGGCT
>NZ_JBNFNU010000893.1:0-540 GCF_057364445.1 Xanthobacter sp. BG11Y11_SDJG | reverse complement strand
GGCTTCCTTGCCGGGGGACGCCCTTGCGGGCGCCGCGGCGCCGGCGCCTCGGCTTGCGCGTCGGCGGCCGAGGCAGACTGCGGCTTGCGACGCCTGGTCATGGTCTTCGTCATGCTGCTCGCCCTCGCCGCCCCTGTCCCTTCACAGCGGATGGACCCGGCGCCGTCAAGCGGCGCCTTCAGGTCGTCCCCGCGCGATGCGCCGCGGGTCAGGCGGCGAAATGTGCAATGGCGGCGGCGAAGCGGGCCGGGTCCTCGGCCATGAGATTGTGCCCGCCGTCCGGCCACACCGCGATCTGCGCGCCGGGAATGTCCGCGGCGAGCGCGGCGCCATGGGCCAGCGGACACTGGTCGTCGGCACTGCCGTGGAGCACCAGAGCCGGCACGTCGATGGCCGCGAGCCCGCCCGAGAGGTCGGCGCGGCGCGCCGCCATCCAGGCACCCGCGACCGCCTCCGGCCGGGCATAGGCGGAGAGGTTCAGCCGTTCGGCCCGCGCCTGCGCCTCGGTGGCGATCTCGGCGGCGGTGGTGCCGCGGAACC
>NZ_JBNFNU010000892.1:0-540 GCF_057364445.1 Xanthobacter sp. BG11Y11_SDJG | reverse complement strand
GCGGGCGGCGCGCGCTCGGCGCCTTGGCGGCGGGCGCGGGCGCTGCGCCCGCATCCTCGCCCTCGGCGACGATGGTGGCGATGGGGGTGTTGACCGCCACGTCCTGCGTGCCCTCGGGCACGAGGATGCGGCCGAGGATGCCCTCGTCCACCGCCTCCACCTCCATGGTGGCCTTGTCGGTCTCGATCTCGGCGAGGACGTCGCCGGATTTGACCGCGTCGCCCTCCTTCTTCACCCATTTGGTGAGGTTGCCCTTCTCCATGGTGGGCGAAAGGGCCGGCATGAGGATTTCGATGGCCATGGCTGTCAGCTCTTGCTCGGCGCGGAAGCGGGGGCGGACGGCATGGCGCCGGCCGGGACCGCGTGGTCGCGCTTGAAGGTGAGGTTGGTGTAGGCGGAGAAGGCCGCGATCGCGACGGTCAGCGAGATGAAGAAGGCGATGGCCGCCTTGCCCGAGCGCACCCGGTCCGCGTCCTCGGCGGCGCCGGAGCGGCCGACGGCGAACGGCCAGAGCGCGAGAAGGACATAGCTCCCCCGCGC
>NZ_JBNFNU010000891.1:0-542 GCF_057364445.1 Xanthobacter sp. BG11Y11_SDJG | reverse complement strand
AGCGAAGCCCGGCGCACCGGCTGCCGCCAAGCCCGCCTCCGCGCCCGCAACCGCTCCGGCCGCGGCCACTTCCGGTGCGAAGCCGAAGGTGGACGACGACGAGGACACGGGCGAGGGGGTGCGCGAGCCGACTCCGGGCCAGCTCGCCGCCCGCGAGCGCATGAAGGAATGCGGGGCCCAATGGCGCAGCCAGAAGGAGGCCGGCAGGATTCCGGACGGCCAGACCTGGCCGCAATACTGGACGCGCCTGCAACAAGCGCCTGAAGGCCGGCCGCCAGCCGCTGAGATCCCCGGGGGGACGAAACCAACGCGGCGCCATGCGGCGCCGCGCCACACGCCTCAGGCGCCGGTGAAGCGGGGCGCGCGCTTCTCGGCGAAGGCGAGGCGGCCCTCCCGGTAATCGGAACTGGCATTCGCCAAAAGCGGCGGCGCGGCGCGCCTCCGCCAGCACCTGGTGCGGCGCGCCCTCGGTGGGCGCGGATCGAGAGCTTGGCGGCGCGCAGCGTCAGGGGGGCGTTCTCCGCCATGCGCTGAGCCATGCG
>NZ_JBNFNU010000890.1:0-556 GCF_057364445.1 Xanthobacter sp. BG11Y11_SDJG | reverse complement strand
CGGTGGCCACCACCACCCTCGCGCTCGGCGCGCGCCGCCGCCATGGGAAGAAAGGGAACCCGCGCCCTTTGGGTGGCGCTCGCTGCCCGCCATCGAAGCCATCGGCGCCATCGGACACCATCTGCCTCGACAAGACCGGCACCCTCACCCGGAACGAGATGGCGGTCGCGCGGGCGGTGGCCGGCGACACGGACCTCGATCTCGGCGCCGGGGCTTCGGGGACTGCGGCCTCGGGCGACCTGCTGGCCCTGTGCGAGGCCATGGCCCTGTGCAGCGAGGCGGCCCTCGAACCGCGCCAGGGCTCGGCCACCGAACTCGCCCTGCTGGACTTCGCCGCCGCCATGGGCTGCGAGGTGGCGGCGCTGCGCGCCGCGCTGCCTCTCAACGGGCTGCGCAGCCGCGACCACCGGCACCGCTACATGGTCAGCGAACATTCCGGCGCGGCCGACGGCCCGCGCCTCTACGTCAAGGGCTCGCCGGAGGAGGTGCTGGCGCTCTGCGACCGGGAGCGCCGTGGGCGGCGCCGAGCATCCGCTCGATCCGGAACGCCGCGCGG
>NZ_JBNFNU010000889.1:0-558 GCF_057364445.1 Xanthobacter sp. BG11Y11_SDJG | reverse complement strand
CGCTGGCGTCGCCGCCCGTGCCGCCGCCGCCGCCGATGGACTGCGCCAGGATGCCGGTCGCGCCCGCGCCGGTGGTCGTAATGGTGCCCGAATTGATAGCCGAGACGTCCTGCGCGAAGCCGCCATCTCCGCCGGTGCCGCCCATGCTGGCGCTCACCGAGACGGACGCATCGATGCCGCGGAGATGCTCTTGGCAGCCGATGAGCCGCCATTGCCGCCGCCGCCGCCGATGGACTGCACCACGATGCCCATGGAATCGAGGCCGCTGGTGCCGATCTGTCCGGAACTGGTGACATAGACGTTGCGCCATAGCCGCCGGAGCCGCCGCTGCCGCCGAGCGCTACTGCGGCGGCGAAACTAGAGGCCCCGCGCTCTGCGACATGCGCGCTGCCGCCGGAGCCGCCGCCGCCGCCCACCGATTGGGGCGAGGATGGCCGAGGCCCGGTCGCCGGTGGTGGCGATGCCGGCCGTGTTGTCCACGTGGACGGTGCCGCCATGGCCGCCATCGCCGCCGGTGCCGCCGATGGTGAGAGCCAACGCCTTCGAGCGTGTCCGCCA
>NZ_JBNFNU010000888.1:0-564 GCF_057364445.1 Xanthobacter sp. BG11Y11_SDJG | reverse complement strand
GTCGCGGGCGAGCTGCGGCGCGTCACCGTTCCGGCGGCGCCGCTGCGCCGCCATCCGGCGGGCGACGCGCCGCTGGACACCGAGGCGCTCCTTGGCGAGAGCGTGCGGGTGCTGGAGGAGGATGGCGAAGGCTGGGCCTGGGTGCAGTTGCTCGCCGACGGCTATGTGGGCTACCTGCCGGCGGAGGCGCTGGCGCCGCTCGGCGCCGCGCCCACCCACAAGGTGGCAGCGCTGCGCACCTTCCTGTTCCCCGGCCCGGACATCAAGCTGCCGCCGCTCGCCGCGCTGCCGTTCGGCGCCCGGGTGAGCGTGACCGGCGCGCGCGACCGTTTCCTGGTCACCAGCGAGGGCTTCCTGTTCGCCGGCCACCTCGCGCCGATCGACCGGAGCGAGACCGACCCGGTGGAGGTGGCGGCGCGCTTCCTCGGCACGCCGTATCTCTGGGGCGGGCGCTCCAGCCTCGGGCTCGACTGCTCGGGCCTGGTGCAGACCGCCCTCGCCGCCTGCGGCATCGCCGCGCCGCGCGACAGCGACATGCAGGAGCGCGCGCTCGGCGGGCCGGCG
>NZ_JBNFNU010000887.1:0-564 GCF_057364445.1 Xanthobacter sp. BG11Y11_SDJG | reverse complement strand
CCGGCGCCCACCGGCCCGGCGGCCTCGTTGCCCACCGCCGCGCCCTTCTGCGCGCCTTCCTTGGCGCCCTGAACGACGCCCTGCGCGGCGGCCACGGCCGGAGCGAGGGCGATGGCGAGCACGGCGACGGCCTTGATGATGGTCTTCATGGCGGATCCCTCCGAGATCGACGCCCGCGCCGACATTGCGCGCGCGGGCCATGGCCAAGATAACGCTGGAGAGCGGAATTTCGATCCCCCGGCGGGATAAAGATTGCGGGCGTCCCGATCAAGACTTCCGGTCGACCGCCCGGCCGTAGACGAAGCCGCGCTTGCCGTTCGCCACCACCTCGCACCAGGATTTGCAGCCGATCAGCGTCACGCGCTCATTCTTGTCCACCTGGCCGATGGCCGAGGCGCTGCGGCGCGGGCCGGAGCGCATGGTGACGTCGAAAACGATGCGTGCGGTGCGCTCGGCCGAGGCGGCAGTCGGCCGCACCGGCGGGCAACGGCGCCGGGTCAAGCGCGGGCGTCTCCAGCGCGGCGACCTGCGGCTCCGGCTGAACCTCTGCCAGAGCGCGCGGCC
>NZ_JBNFNU010000886.1:0-564 GCF_057364445.1 Xanthobacter sp. BG11Y11_SDJG | reverse complement strand
CGTCCTCGATCGGCATCAGGAACGGCAGGTCGATCGGCCGCTCCGGCTGCGGAATGTAGGCGTCCACCGCCTCCATCAGCTTCAGCACCGCGTCGCGGCCCAGCGCCGGATCGCCGTTCTCAAGCGCCACCAGCGCCGAGCCGCGGATGATCGGGATGTCGTCGCCGGGGAAGTCGTACTTCGACAGCAGCTCGCGCACCTCCATCTCGACCAGCTCGAGAAGCTCGGCGTCGTCCACCATGTCGCACTTGTTCAGGAACACCACCAGCGCCGGCACGCCCACCTGACGGGCAAGCAGGATGTGCTCGCGGGTCTGCGGCATCGGGCCGTCCGCCGCCGACACCACCAGGATCGCGCCGTCCATCTGCGCCGCGCCGGTGATCATGTTCTTCACATAGTCGGCGTGGCCGGGGCAGTCGACGTGCGCATAGTGGCGGTTGTTCGTCTCATACTCCACGTGCGCCGTGGAGATGGTGATGCCGCGCGCCTTCTCTTCCGGCGCCTTGTCGATCTGGTCGTACGCCGTGAACGTCGCGCCGCCGCTCTCCGCCAGAACCTTCGTGA
>NZ_JBNFNU010000885.1:0-570 GCF_057364445.1 Xanthobacter sp. BG11Y11_SDJG | reverse complement strand
CGCAAGCGCAGCCATGGCGTGGTTCACGACCGCCGGCGCCACAGGTGCCGGCGGTTTGGTTCCTGGACGGTGCCGCCGTCTCCCCAAGAGGGGTTGCGTCCGGGCGGACCGAATCGACGCCGGATCGCGCGCGACCCAACGCTCGCCCTTGACGGGCGCGGCGCTCCTGGCGCAGGTTCCGGTCGGCTCGCACTGCGGGCTGATCGCGCCGCCGAGCGGCCCGCGACGGGATGGCTGAAAAGGTCGGGACACAGGTCCACGCCGCGCCCCCGGGGCGGGCGCTGGACGCGGGGTCTTCTCCAGGTCGGGCGCTCCCCGGCGATCAAGACATGCGCGCCATCGGTTCCGTCTCGCCTCTTCTTCTCGTCGGCCCCGCCTGGGTGGGCGACATGGTCATGGCCGCGAGCCTCATCGAGGTGCTGCGCCTGCGCGAGCCCGGCCGCCCGGTGGACGTGATCGCCCCGGCGGCCGCGCTGCCGGTCGCCCGCATGATCCGCGGCGTGCGCCGCACCATCCCCTCGCCTCGGCCATGGCGAACTGGGCCTCCTCGCCGCTGCGCGCGACGGGCCG
>NZ_JBNFNU010000884.1:0-573 GCF_057364445.1 Xanthobacter sp. BG11Y11_SDJG | reverse complement strand
CGGCGGGCGGCTCGCCTTCGACGCCCTCTCCCTGCCGCGCCTCCTCGGACTTCTGGGCGCCCGCGCGCCCATCCCCGAGGCCGGCGCCCATCTGGGCCGCCGGGCGCCTGCAGGCGCCGGCGATCGCCAATGCCTCCGTGGACATCGAGCTTGCCGCCGACCGCCTGACGCTCCTCGGACCTTACGGCGCCACCGGCGCTCGGATGCGGCTGGTGGGCGACGGCAGCGGCGTCGAGGTGCGCGACCTCTCGGCGGCGTTCGGCGGTGGCCAGATGGGGGCAAGGCTGAAGCTGCGCAACGAGGGCGAGGCCCTCGCGGCCGAGGGACGCCTCGTGCTCGACGGGGTCGACGCCGCCTTCCTCGCCGGGCCGCGGGCGCCCGCACGCCGCCCACCGGCAGGGTCTCGCTCGCGCTCGATCTCCGGCGGCAGCGGGCGCTCCGCGGCGGCGCTGGTCCAGTCGCTGTCCGGGCAGGGCACTCTGAAAACTCGCCCCGCTCGGCATCGACGCCACGGACCCGGGCGCGCTCGCCGCCGTCCTCGCCGAGACCGACGCGCTGCAGCCGCCGCCGGAC
>NZ_JBNFNU010000883.1:0-573 GCF_057364445.1 Xanthobacter sp. BG11Y11_SDJG | reverse complement strand
GCAATGTCGGCTCCTTCGGCACGTCGCCCGTGGGGATGGAGGGCGACGCCGCGCCCGTCCCGCTCCGCCTCGTCGAATGAAGGCGTCGGCGGCGGCGGTGCGCTGCGCCCAGCTCGTGGGCGGCGGGCCAGCCCTGGTCGATCACCATCACCAGCGGGCCGCTGCGGGAGGGATCGGTGGCGGGCGGATTCCAGATCGGGCCGGCGGCGGCGAGGATCACCAGCGCCGCCAGCAGAAGGCGCAGAAGGGTGAGCCACCACGGCGTCTTCGCCGCGCTCTCCTCCTTCGGCTTGATGTCGAACAGAAGCGCGGTGGGCGGGAACGCCACCTTGTGCGGGCGCGGCGGCACCACGCGCAGCAGGTACCACAGCAGCGGCAGCCCGATGAGCGCGGCGAGGATGAGCGGCGAAGAGAAGGCGAGCGGCAGGCCGAACATCAGGCGCGCCCTCCGGTCGCGGCGGGGGGGTCGCGGCGCGCAAGGCGGGGGGCGGATCTCATTCAGCCGCCTCCGTCCGCGCGGCATGCGCGAAGCCCGCCACGGCGCCAGCGCCGCCGGCGCCCATGCGCATGTGG
>NZ_JBNFNU010000882.1:0-575 GCF_057364445.1 Xanthobacter sp. BG11Y11_SDJG | reverse complement strand
GGCGGCTTTTCGAGCCGCCTTGAAACACCGGCCGCTCTGGGTCCCCAGCGTCCCCAGGGGGCAGGGGACCTATGGCGGACCGGTACGCCGGCGCGACCGCTCCGGCGTCGCCGCGCGGCGGTGCCGAGCCCGGCGAAAAGCAAGGATTCTCTGGCCGAACTGGCACGCCTCATCGGCGACCAGGACCCCTTCGCCGAATTCGCCGATCTTGAGCGCAAGGCGGTGCGCGCGCCGGTGGCCGACGACGACTACGACGACGCGGGCGATGAAGACCGCCGTGACGACGACGAGGACGACGACCGCGACGACGACCGCGATGATGACCGGCGCTGGAACGATCGCGACGCCCTGGCCCGCGCGCCTGCGCCTGCCGCACCGGTGCGCGCCGATGCCTATGGCCGCGCCGGCGGCCAAGCTGCGCCTGCTCGCGCTTATTCCCGGCCGTCCTCCGGCAACGGTGCGGCTGCGACGGACTATGACGATGACGGCTATGAGACGAGCCGTACGACGAGGACGACGACGCCTATGCGGCGCCGGCTCCCGTAGCCGCGCGCCAGGCCCAGCTGCCAGCGCCC
>NZ_JBNFNU010000881.1:0-575 GCF_057364445.1 Xanthobacter sp. BG11Y11_SDJG | reverse complement strand
CGCGCGTCGAGGGCGCTGCCGCTGGTGGCGCATCACCGATCGACGCGCGCTTCGGCGACCTGTTCGGCCCCGACGCCCCGCCGCCCGCGCCGTTCGGCCGGGCGCAGGTGGGGGCGCTGCTGGAGCTGTCGTTCGGCCTTGCCGCCTGGAAGCAGCTGAGCCCGGACCGCTGGGCGGTGCGCGCCAACCCCTCCAGCGGCAACCTCCACCCGACCGAAGCCTATATGATCGCCCAAGGCGTCCAGGGGCTTGAGGACGGGGTGCACCATTATATCAGCCGCGATCACGCGCTGGAGCGGCGCACGAGCCTTCCCCCCGGCCCGGCGCGGCTGCTCGTCGGCCTCTCCTCCATCCCGTGGCGCGAGGCCTGGAAATACGGCGAGCGGGCGTTCCGCTACTGCCAGCTCGACACCGGCCATGCGCTGGGCGCCCTGGTCTTCGCCGCCGCGACCCTGGGCTGGCGGGTGCGGCTGGTGCCGGGGGGGCACGGCGGCGATCGCGGCGCTGCTCGGCCTCGACCGCGACCGGGATTTCGCTGGCGCCGAGCGCGAGGAGCCGGAGCTGATCGCCGAGAT
>NZ_JBNFNU010000880.1:0-576 GCF_057364445.1 Xanthobacter sp. BG11Y11_SDJG | reverse complement strand
CGGCGGCGGCAGGTGGCCGAGGGTGAGGGCCGCGAGCCGCCCGCTTGGCCTGCGCCCGCCTCGCCCGGATTGGAGACGATGAAGGGATAGATGACCGGCAGCGCCCCGGTGACGATCTGCGGGAAGCAGGCCGGGGTGAGCGCCACCGCCTTGCCCGGCAGCCATTCGAGCGTGCCGTGCGCGCCGAGATGCACTACGGCATGGGTATCGAGCCCCTCCCGCAGCCAGGTGCCGAAGGCGACGAGCGCATGGCGCGGCGGCAGCGCCGGGTCGTGATAGTCGGCGCGCCGGTCGAGGCTCGTTCCCCGGTCGGGGGCGAGGGCGACGGTGACGTTGCCGAAGGTGGCGTGGCGCACCTGGAAGGCGCCCGCCTCAAGATCGCGATCCGCGTCCGGCGCGCCCCAGGCGGCTGTGACCGCATCGCGCGCCGTCTCGGGCAGGCGGGCGAAGGCGGCCTCATAAGCGTGACGCCGGAGGGCCGGCGCCGGCTTCAGCGCGTCGAGCAGGGCCCGGGCATCGCCGGGCACGGGGCCGACGCGGTAGCCGGCTTCGGCGAGGAGGTGCAACAGCCGGCGC
>NZ_JBNFNU010000879.1:0-578 GCF_057364445.1 Xanthobacter sp. BG11Y11_SDJG | reverse complement strand
TGTGCCCGCGGCCGTCGAGCCGCCCCGGGCGGCGGTGGTTGCCGCCGGCGCCGCGCCGGCGCCGCGCCCGACGCCCCGATATCGACGACATTGCGCAGAAGCTCGACCTCGCTTTGTCCGAGCCTGCCGCCGAGGCGCCGCGCCTCAGCCTCGCCGATCTTCTGGACGAAGAGCCGGCCAGCGCGCCGGCCGCCGGCGCGAACCGGATCGAGATCGACCTCGTCTCCGAGCTTGCGGCGGAGCTGGAGGTGGAGGTCGCCGGCACGAAGGCGGCTGCGGATGCGGCCGATGAGATGGCGACTCAGCCCGACGCGCCGGATCTGGAGGTCGCCGCCGAGGCGCCTTCCAGGGAGGCGCCCAAGGTGGAGGCGCCCAAGGTGGAGACGCCCAAGGTGGACGTGCCCCATCTGGATGCGCCCCATCTGGACGCACCCAAGGTCGAGGCTCCGGCCGCAGCGCCGTCCGCCCCCGAGCCTCACTCCAGCCCTGCGGAAGCGCCGGCGGTTTCCGCCTGTGGAGCGCCCCCGCGAGCGGCTGCGCGACATCCGCCCGGTGCTGCCGCCCGCCGCGGAGCGTAC
>NZ_JBNFNU010000878.1:0-581 GCF_057364445.1 Xanthobacter sp. BG11Y11_SDJG | reverse complement strand
CTCGCCGAGGCGCGGGCCGAGGCCGTAGCCGCCCACCGCCAGGCGGAAAGGTGCCGGCGATTCGCTCCGCCTGGCCGCGCCGTTCGGCGGCCTCGATGAAATGCGCCACCTCGCGCGCCCAGCCCTCCTCCAGGAACGACTGGTCGGTGAGGAACATGAGCCAGCGCCCCGCGCGCGGCGGCCGCCCCCTGGCGCAGCCGCACGCCGAGGTCGCCCACCGACGGGAGAAAAGCGCAGCCGGCGCCGTCGGCGATGGTGGCGGTGCCGTCGGTCGAGCCGTTGTCCACCAGCGTGACGTCGCGCAGCACGCCGGCGGTCACGCCCTGCACCAAGGCGGACAGCACCGGCACCAGGCGGCGCTCGGAATTGTGGGTGGGGATGACGACGGACAGCAAAGGGCGGCGGCTCCTCTTGGAAGCAAGCTATACCGCCGGTTTGCGGGATCGTCGATGGCTGTGTGCGCCGCACTGAAAACGGTTGCAGGGCGCACGGCGGACGGACGGTTCATCCCCGCGGCGGAGCATGGCGCCCGGGGCCGCGGCCGCCGCGCCGCTTGCCCTCGGTGCGCGCATGTGGGAGAG
>NZ_JBNFNU010000877.1:0-582 GCF_057364445.1 Xanthobacter sp. BG11Y11_SDJG | reverse complement strand
AGCCGGCCTTGGCGAGCCGCCAGGCGATGGCGAGGCCGATGACCCCGCCGCCCGACGATGGCGACGCCGCGGCCGCGAGCCGCTCGTGCGCGCGGAGCGGGCGGAGAGGTCAGCTGAAGCGGTTTCAGGCGAAGATGAAGCGAAGGTCGATAAGCTCGCGCTCATCGGCATCTCCCTACGCTGGTATGATCCAGACAGGTTCGATGGGTATGATCTCAGCCGTGCACATGCACGGCACCCCAGGCCGTTCCGGTATTATCCATACCCCGCCTCCGCGCGCAAGGCCCTGAGCCGGCTTTGGCCGCGGGCGAAGGCCGCCGCGTCCCTGGCCCGTTCCACCGCCGTCATCCCCCGGCTTGTCCGGGGGATCCACCCAGCGGTTCGCCCTGCGCTTCGTTTTCCAGGCGCCCGCAGGCGACCCGGTGGATGGCCCGGACGAGCGGGGCATGACGGCGGTGAGGGGCAAGGCGGGCAGGGGAAGCCGGGATCGGGAAGCTGGAACGCAGGAACGCGCGGCGGCGGGGACGGCTTCGCCGCTCCCGGTCCCGCCGCAGAGGGTCACGCCCGCGCGGCGGCCTGTGC
>NZ_JBNFNU010000876.1:0-583 GCF_057364445.1 Xanthobacter sp. BG11Y11_SDJG | reverse complement strand
GATCCTTCGCTTTAGGTGCGCTGGCGGTGGCGCGCTCGCCATGCGGCGCCCTGGCCATCGGCCGCCTCACCATCGGCCGGGCGCGCATCAGGCGGCTGGAGATCGAGGAACTGGCAGTGGGGCGGGTGGTGCCGCTGCCGCGCAGCACCGGCCGCCACGGGCGGAGGGCCTGACGTCCGGGCGTTCATGCCACGCCTCGACGCCTCTCCGGCAGCGTCATGCCCCGGCTTGTCCGGGGCATCCACCCTGCCGGCACGCCGCGCATCAAGACCAAGCGCCATCCCGGCCGCCAGGTGGACCCTCCGGACAAGCCGGAGGGTGACGGGGCGTTGAGGTGGAGGGCGCCGCGCTTCTGTCCGGAGGTGACGGGCTTCCAGCCGGAGGACGACGAAGCCCTACCCCTTCCGTCCGCCCGTCCCGCCCCTTGCGGAATCCCTTTGTGCCGGGATCGGGCCGCGGGCCGGGGCGGAAGGCGTCTTCGCCGAGGGGCACCGCACGGTCGGTGCCCGGGCCCATGTCGTCGAGCGAGGGCTTGTGGGCGCGCGCGCGTACATGGGCATCGTCCGGCGCGCCGCCGCGCGCG
>NZ_JBNFNU010000875.1:0-586 GCF_057364445.1 Xanthobacter sp. BG11Y11_SDJG | reverse complement strand
GCTGACGGCCGCCGACCCGGCCCGGCCGGCGGACGAGGCAAGGCGCGCGAGCTGGCGGGCCTGTTCACCTCGTATCTCGCCGCCTGCCGGGCGGAGACGGTGGCCATGAGCCTCCTGCCGCCGGGGCGCTTCCTGATGCCCGGCGAGCTGGAAGGCTCCCCCGCCCTCACGTTTGCCCCGCTCGACCCGCCGGAGCGCCCGTTTCCGGCCGGCTCGCTCGGGGCGATGATGCAGCGCCGCTTCGAGGCCTATAAGAGCGCCGTGGTGCGCCCGTTCTTCCGCAACCACTTCGCCCGGCTCGACCGGCAGATCGTGCTGGTGGACGCGCTCGCCGCGCTCAATGCGGGGCCGGCGGCGCTCGCCGATCTGGAACGCGCGCTGGACGGCATCCTCGCCGCCTTCCGCACCGGGCGGAACAGCCTCGTCAGCGCCCTGTTCCGGCCGCGCATCGAGAAGGTGCTGTTCGCCGCCACCAAGGCCGACCATCTGCACCGCACCAGCCACGACCGTCTGGAGGCGATCCTCGCCCGCCTGGTGGACCGGGCCGCGGCCGGGCGAGCGAGGGGCGGGGCCGGCGCTCGACGTG
>NZ_JBNFNU010000874.1:0-592 GCF_057364445.1 Xanthobacter sp. BG11Y11_SDJG | reverse complement strand
GATGCCGGCCCGCGCCGCATCAGCCACCGGCGCGGTCCGCGACCACGCGCTCGGCGGCGCGGGCGGTGTCGGGCGCGCCGAGCCATTCAAGTCGGCGGGCGGGTGGTGAAGAACGTCACCGGCTACGACCTGCCGCGGCTCCTGTGCGGCTCGTTCGGCACGCTTGCCGTGCTCACCGAGATCACCCTCAAGGTGCTGCCGCGGCCGCCCGTGGAGGCGAGCCTGCTGGTCGGCGGCCTCACGCCAGCGCGGGCGGCCGAGGCCATGAGCGCCGCCATGGGCTCGTCGTGCGAGGTGTCGGGCGCGGCCTATCTGCCGGAGGCGGTCGCCGCCCGGCTGCCGGGCATCGCCGCCGGCACCGCCGCCTTTCGGCTGGAGGGGGTTCGCCTCGGTGCGGGGCACGGCGCGAGATGCTGGCGGCGGTGCTCGCGCCGTTCGGCGGCTGCACCGTGATCGAGGAGGAGGCGTCCGCCGCGCTCTGGCGCGCGGTGCGCCGACGCCGCGCCCTTCTGGGGGCACCGGGCGAGCGGGGCGGTGTGGCGCATCTCCCACCCCGGCCCCACCGCCGGGCCGCAGCTGGCCGCGGTCCTGG
>NZ_JBNFNU010000873.1:0-593 GCF_057364445.1 Xanthobacter sp. BG11Y11_SDJG | reverse complement strand
GCCCCGCTCGGCCGCCGCCTGCCACAGCTTCGGGCCGGCGACCGTGCGCAGGCGCTGCACGAAGCGCGACGGCACGCTCTGCGCGCCGGCGACCTTGGCCGCATAGGTGAGCACCACCTCCCGGGCCGCGAAGCCTTGCGCGAAGTCGTGCGCCGACAGGCCAATGCGTCGCTCCGGCAGATCGAGCCCCAGTTCCGCGCGCATCGGGCGGCTGAGCCAGGGGTCGGTCTGCGGCAGGGCCGGCCAGGTGCCTTCCACCAGCCCGCCGAGGATCAGCCGGTCGAAGGCGAGCAGCCGCGCCTCCAGCGGGCCGAGGATGCGCAGCCGCTCCGGCGCGCGGGCAAGCGGGCGCACCATGGCGTCGCCGAGGAGGGCGACGACGGCGTCGGCATAGTCCGACAGGGTCAGGTCCGGCCCGTGGGGAGCGCCGTCGCCGATCTCGGCGAAGGCGGCGGCGAGGGCGGCCTCGGCCGGATCGTCGGCGTCCGGATCCAGCGGGCCGGCGAGCCCCTCCACCGCCGCGCGGTGGGCGGCGACGAGGTCGGCGAATGGATGCGCCTTGCGGTCCGCGAATGCGAGCAGCGGGGCCAGCG
>NZ_JBNFNU010000872.1:0-595 GCF_057364445.1 Xanthobacter sp. BG11Y11_SDJG | reverse complement strand
GGAGCCGGCGAGGTCGGGCGTCGCAACGTTCACCGTCACGCTGCGCGCGCGCTCCGCCTTCCGCGCTGCGCACGCCGAGCGTGCCGTCGGCCCCACGCGACAGCGGCAGGATCGCCTCCGCCCCCCTTCTCGCCCATCAGGCCGAGGCCGGAGGCGAGCGGAAAATAGGTCGGCGCCGCCACCACGCCTCCGCGCGCGAACGGCTTCACCTGGCCCTGCTGGATCACCCCGCCATCGGCGAAACCGAGCCCGCCGACGGCACCGGAGAGCAGGCTGGTGAGCCCCTGTTCCAGCGGCTTCAGGGCCGCGGTCAGCGCGAGGCTGGCGAGGCGCTGGGCGAGCTGCTCCAGCACCGTGCCGAGGTCCTTGCCCTTCAGCGCCACGCCGGTGAAGGCGCCCGACAGGGCGCTGGCGAAGCGCGCGCGGAGACCTCGGCCGCCCCCAGCGCGTCCATGGCCTTGCGGGTGTCCACGGACAGTTCGATGTCGACGCTCTCGGTCACGTTTGCCTCCTCTCGGCGCCATCGGGAAAGCGCGCCATCAGCGCGTCGAGCCCGGCGCGCCGGCAGCGGCGCGGCGCGCCTCGGCGCGAGCGT
>NZ_JBNFNU010000871.1:0-595 GCF_057364445.1 Xanthobacter sp. BG11Y11_SDJG | reverse complement strand
CATCCCGCCCCACCGCATGGCCCGCCTCGCGGCGCCGGCGGCCGAGAATTCCGCCACATAGGCCCGGAGCCGCGCTGCTGCACCACCACGATGTGCGGCGAGCGCCGCGAGGATGAGGAAGGTCAGCACCCGCAGCGAGGCGGCTCCGAGGCTGGGACGACCTTCTGCCTGCACCTGACCGCCTCCGCGCCACCGCTGTCTGTTCAATCCGCCCCGCCCACCGGGGGGTTGCCGCCGTTCTAAAGCGCGATCCGGCCAAATTGAAAGAGCCTGCGCGGGAAATCGCCCCCGCGCTCCAGAAAGGGCGATGCGCTGCCGTCCGCCCTCTGCTCACAACGGCGCCGTCGGCGCCGTTCCCCGGCCCAGCGACAGCGCAGCTGGAGCGCCGAGCCGGGGTCCAGCGCAAGACTCCCGCGCAGCGGACAATCCTCAGCGCTCCCCCCGCCTGCGGCGCCTTCTTAGCGCTGGCCCCGGCTCTCCTTCCGCTGCGCTGACGCTCCGCTCCCATTGGCCGGGGCGCGCGGGCGCGGCCAGGGAAAGGGCTTGACCGGGACCGACCCGCGCGCGAGGAGTGAGGGCGCGCCGCGCGCCCGGG
>NZ_JBNFNU010000870.1:0-601 GCF_057364445.1 Xanthobacter sp. BG11Y11_SDJG | reverse complement strand
CGGCGCTGCTCGCCTGGTACGACGCCCACCGCCGCCGCCTGCCCTGGCGCGCCGGGCCGGGCGATCGGGCGGACCCCTACCACGTGTTCCTGTCGGGAGATCATGCTCCAGCAGACCACCGTGAGGCGGTGATCCCCTATTTCGGCGCCTTCCTCGCCCGCTGGCCGACCGTGCGGCACCTGGCGGCGGCGGCGCAGGAGGAGGTGCTCTCCCAATGGGCGGGGCTCGGCTATTACGCCCGCGCCCGCAACCTGCACGCCTGCGCCAAGGCGGTGAGCGCGCGTCACGGCGGCGCCTTCCCGGACGACGAGGAGGCGCTGCTGGAACTGCCGGGCATCGGCCCTTACACGGCGGCCGCCATCGCCGCCATCGCCTTCGGCCGCAAGGCCAGCCCGGTGGACGGCAATATCGAGCGCGTGGTGGCCCGCCTGTTCGCCGTCGACGACCCCTTGCCCGGCGCCAAGCCGCGCATCAAGGCGCTGGCGGCCTCGCTGGTTCCGGACCGGCGGCCGGGGGATTTCGGCTGCAGGCGATGATGGACCTCGGCGCCACCATCTGCACCCCCGCGCGCCCGGCCTGCGGCATCTGCCCGCTGATGGCG
>NZ_JBNFNU010000869.1:0-606 GCF_057364445.1 Xanthobacter sp. BG11Y11_SDJG | reverse complement strand
CGAAACCAGGCGGCCCAGCCCTGCGGATCGAGCGCGCCCGAAAAGCCGCCAGCCGAAGCCGCCGGCGAGCGCCGCCCGTGCCCACCACGTGCCTGCGGCAGCCCCAATTCCTCCCGCGCCAGCAGCACGCCCTCGACGGGCGCCGGCTCGGGGGGCGAGCGCGACCGGCGTCGCCTTTGAATCGGGCTGGCCGGAAAAGGGGTCGGTGCTTGCCTGCACCATTTGGCCGACGGGGCCGTGGGACGTATTGGCGAAGCTCCAGTGGATGGGCGCGAAGGCGGTGCCCGGCGGCTGGCGCGGATCGGCGCGCACCTCCAGCACCGTCTCGCCCTCCGCGCTCGTCACCCGCGCCAGGCCGCCATGGCCGAGGCCAAGCCGCGCCGCGTCCTCCGGATGGACGGCGACGAACGGCACCGGCTCGTGCGCGGAAAGCCGCGGCGAAAGACCGGTGCGGGTCATGGTGTGCCACTGGTCGCGCAGGCGCCCGGTGTTGAGGAGGAACGGAAACTCTTCCGCCCCCTGCGGCGGCGCCACCGGCGCCGGCACGACGAAGCGCGCGCGCCGGTCGGGCGTGAAGAAGCCGCCGTTCGCGAACAGGCGCGCGGT
>NZ_JBNFNU010000868.1:0-608 GCF_057364445.1 Xanthobacter sp. BG11Y11_SDJG | reverse complement strand
CTGCGGCTCGACCGCCTCCTGGTGGCGCGCGGCCTGTTCGAGAGCCGGGCCCGCGCCCAGGCCGCCATCGCCGAAGGCCTGGTGCGGGTGGCCGGCGCGATCGTCACCAAGCCCGCCGCCGAAGTGGCGCCGGATGCGCAGATCGCGGCCGAGGCGGCGCACGACTTCGTCTCGCGCGGAGCGCTGAAGCTGGAGGCCGCCCTCGCCACCTTCGCCATCGATCCGGCGGGGCTGGCGGCGCTGGATGTGGGCGCCTCCACCGGCGGCTTCACCGAAGTGCTGCTGCGCCGGGGCGCGGCGCATGTGTTCGCGGTGGACGTGGGGCGCGACCAGCTTCACGCTCGCCTGAAAGGGCACCCCGACGTGACCTCGCTGGAGGGCACCGACATCCGCGCGCTCGCGCCGGCGCTCTGCCGCCCATCGGTCTCGTGGTGGTGGACGTCAGCTTCATCTCGCTCGCTTTGGTGCTGCCGCCCGCGATCGCTTCGCCGCGCCGGGCGCGCGCCTCGTGGCGCTGGTGAAGCCGTCAGTTCGAGGCCGGCCGGCGCGGCGCTCAAGGAAGGGCGTGGTGCGCGACGCGGCGGTGCACGAGGCGGTCTGCGACAGGG
>NZ_JBNFNU010000867.1:0-610 GCF_057364445.1 Xanthobacter sp. BG11Y11_SDJG | reverse complement strand
CGCCGCCCGGCCGGCGGCGCCGGGCCGGCATAGGAGATTTCCGGCCTCGGCGATGTGCCCCGGCCTCGATGCAGACGGTGGCCTTGAGCGTCTGCGGCCTCGGACGCCCCCGCGCGCCCCGACACCCGCACCCGGTCCACCCCCACCTCGGCCACCTGGACGCCGGTGACATCCAGCACCACGTCGGGCGTGAGATAGGCGGCGGGATCGTGGATCTCGTACAGGATCTGCTCGGTCACGGTGAAGCGGTCGATGCGCCCCCCGGTGCCGGGCGGCTTGCCGATGACGAAGCTGCCGTCGGCGGCGATCTCGGCCACCGGGAAGCCCACTTCGTCGAGGCCGGGCACGTCCTTGAGGCCGGGATCGGCGAAATAGCCGCCGCTCACTTGGCTGCCGCATTCGAGCAGGTGGCCGGCGAGGGTGCCGGCGGCCAGGAGGTCCCACTCCTCGTCGCGCCAGCCGAAGGCGTGCATGAGCGGCCCGAGCGCGAGAGCGGGATCGGCCACCCGGCCGTGACGACGATGTCGGCGCCGCATCGAGTGCGTGAGGCGATGGGGCCGGGCGCCGAGATAGGCGTCGGCCGAGACCGGCACCGGATGGCCGGCGAGCA
>NZ_JBNFNU010000866.1:0-612 GCF_057364445.1 Xanthobacter sp. BG11Y11_SDJG | reverse complement strand
GGGCGGTCGCGCTCTTGCGGGAGCAGGCCTCCACCGCCTCGCGTCGCTGGCGACGAGGCGCGCGCCGCCGCGCCCCAGCCGGCGGATCATGGCCGCGAGCAGGCCCGAGGTCTCCGGCGCCACCGGCCAGATCACGTCCGCCTGCGCCGCCAGCGCGCTCCACGCCGCCCACGGGTCGGCGCCCTCCGGCACCGGGATCGAGGCGTCGCTGGGGCGGGCAGCCGGTCGTCATGGGCGGTGAGCACCTCCCGCACGCCGGGCAGCAGCAAAGGTCGGCGCAGATGGCGGTCGCGCATGCGCGTGCCCTCCGGCACCGAAGGTCCTGCGGCAGCCGGCCCGTCCCTGAGGCCGCCCGCGGTCACGAACTCGCAGACGAAGACGCGCACAGGGGGGGTCCTTCGGGCGGGAGGGACGGGCGGCGGCGAGGCGAGCGGCGAGCGGCTCGGCCATGTCGCGGCCCGGTGGCCTCGTAAGGCCCTTCCAGGCTGCATGGAATCACTCAGACATAAGCCGCCCGTCCCGATCGGCGATGATGTCGACACCCGCATGGTCGGCGCCGACCGCCGCGGCCGCCCTGACCGCCGAGCGCGGCGAGCGGCCCCTCGGCCGCGA
>NZ_JBNFNU010000865.1:0-612 GCF_057364445.1 Xanthobacter sp. BG11Y11_SDJG | reverse complement strand
GGCCGACCGCTTCGGTGCCGCCGCGCTGCCCGCGCTCCTGGCCCCCGCCCGTCATGAGCGGCGTGATGCGACTGTCCGCGTGCCCGGCGATGAGCGCGCCGATGCCCTGCGGACCGCCCAGCTTGTGGGCCGAGAGAGCCAGGAAGTCGACCGCCAGCGCGCCCATGGGAAACGGCATGCGGCCCGCCACCTGAACCGCGTCGCACACCAGCACGCCATCATGGGTATGGACGAGGCGCGCCGCCTCGGATACCGGCTGGAGCACACCGGTCTCGTTGTTCGCCGCCATCAGCGCCACCATGGCGCGCCGGCCGGCCACCGCATGACGCAGAAGGGCGGCCTCCAGCGCGCCGAGGTCGATGCGCCCGTCGCGATCCACGGCAATGGTCTCCAGCGCGCCGGCGGGGAAGCGGTGACCGCGCGTGACGGCCGGATGCTCGACGGCGCTCACCAGCAGCACGTCGCAGGGCTTCGGCCGGCCGGCCACCTCCACATGCGGATGGAGCACCGCGGCGAGCGCCTCGGTGGCGCCGGACGTAAAGGTCACCTGCCGTCCGTGAGCGCCCCGCAAGGGCGGCCACCTCGCCCCCGCGCCCGCTCGACCCGCGCGCG
>NZ_JBNFNU010000864.1:0-618 GCF_057364445.1 Xanthobacter sp. BG11Y11_SDJG | reverse complement strand
CGGCGCGGTGAGCGAGCGCCTCCATCAGCCACGCCTCGGCGGCGCCGATGTCGGCGACCGCCGGCCCGTCCGGCAATGGCGGGCGGGCGATCAGGATCACGTCGATGCCGAGCGCGCGGGCGGCGGCGATCTTGCCGTAGGTGGCCGCCCCGCCGCTGTTCTTGGCGACCATGGCGTCGATGCCGTGGGCGGCGAGCAGCGCCCGGTCGCCTTCTTGCGTGAACGGGCCGCGGCCGAGCACATAATGCGCGTGTGGAACCGCCAGCGGGGGCAAGACGGGATCGACGCTGCGCACCACATAGGAATGCTGCGGCGCCGCCTCCGCCGCGCGCACCTCGTTGCGCCCCAGCGCCAGGAACACGCGGCGCGGTTGGGCGCCCAAAGCGGCGATGGCGGCCGGAACATCTGCCGCCTCGCGCCAGCGGTCTCCCGCCTCGCGCGCCCATGGCGGACGCCGCAGCGCGAGCAGCGGCACGCCGGCGGCGGCGCAGGCTTCGGCCGCGTTGGCGGAGATGCGGGCGGCATAGGGATGGGTGGCATCGATCACCGCCGCCGATTCGCTTGCGCCTTCAGATAGGATTGGAGGCCTGCGGCCCCGCCGAAGCCGCCGACGCGCAC
>NZ_JBNFNU010000863.1:0-622 GCF_057364445.1 Xanthobacter sp. BG11Y11_SDJG | reverse complement strand
CCGTCGGAGGCGCTCACGAGATCGGCGAAGGCGCGCGGCGGGCGAAGCGGTGGGCCGGCCGAACAGCTGGTCGAAGGCGGCGTTCGCCGCGCGGATCGCCCCGCCGCATCGGTCAGCGCCATGGCGAGCGGCGCCTGGAGGAAGAACCGGCCCTCCCCCTCGCCTTTGCCCGGCGACCGGTCTCCCGCCGGCAGGCCGGCGACGCCCGGCAGCGCCGCACGGCCGGTGCCTGGCAGGATCACGATCGTGGCCTCGCCCGAAGCGTCGCTCGGGCCGAGGGCGACCAGGCCCGGCTCCCGGCGCGCATCCTGCATTACCAGCGTCACCGCCAGCAGCTCGGGGCTGGACTCCTTGCGGGCGAGGCGGCCACGCAGGGTGGCGACGTCGGCGGGTGCGAACACCTCCTCGATCGCCTTGCCCGCCGGCTCCCAGGCGGTCAGGCCATAGCCCAGCATGCGGCAGAAGGCGGCGCTCGGCGTGCGCACGAAGCGCTGCGACAGGCGCGCGACGCCCGCCGGCGCCTGCTCCCAGGCCTCCACCAGGGCATCGGCCCGGCTTTCCGCGCGCATGGATTCCTGGCGCGCCGCCTCCTGGCGCAGGTTTTCCGCCCGCAGGGAGTCCC
>NZ_JBNFNU010000862.1:0-624 GCF_057364445.1 Xanthobacter sp. BG11Y11_SDJG | reverse complement strand
CCGCGCGGCGCCCCATGCGCCTGAGGTCCGCGAGCCGCGCCTTCGCCATGGCGGCGAGCGCCCGGGCGCCGTTCCCCAGCACCAGGCGCGAGACCCGGTTGAGGCCCTGCACGTCGGTGACGGCGGGCATCATGGTGATGTCGCTCGCGCCCACATAGGCGCGCACGTCGCCTGCGGCCATGGTGGAGATCATGAGCTTGGGCAGGCCCACCGGCAGCGCCTGCATGGCCGGCGTCACCATGGCGGTGGCGCCCGAGCCGCCGGCGGAGATGATGCCGGCGACGCCCACTTGGCGCGGCAGCCAGGCCTTGAAGGCCTCGGTCATGGCCGCCACCGCCGTGCCGCGGTCGCCCCGAGGCGATGCCGGCCGAGCCGCGCGGATAAGCGAGGGCGAGCCTCCTGGGGGCGTCACGTCGCCGCCGGCGCTGCGGCCGGAGGTGGAGAGGTCCACGAGGCGGGTGCGCAGGCCCTCCGCCTGGATCAGGTCGCGGATGAAGCGCAGTTCGTCGCCCTTGGTGTCCAGCGTGCCGGCGACGATCACATAAGGCTCCGGCCGCCGCCGCTGCGGCGGCCAGGCGGCCGCACCTCCGCCGGGTCGCCCGTCCACGGTGGCGAGGGAGGGCC
>NZ_JBNFNU010000861.1:0-624 GCF_057364445.1 Xanthobacter sp. BG11Y11_SDJG | reverse complement strand
ACCGGGGCCGGCGCGGCGTGGTGCCGACGCCGGCCGGGGAGGCCCTGGCGCACCACGCCCGCACCATCCTCGCCCAGATGGCGCAGATGCGCGGCGAACTCGGGCGCCATGCCAAGGGCCTGCGCGCCACCGTGCGGGTGCTCGCCAACACCGCGGCGCTCACGGAAGTCCTGCCCGAACGGCTCGCCCCCTGGATGGCGGCCCACCCGCAGATCGACGTGGATCTGAGGGAGCGCCAGAGCACCGAGATCGCGCGCGGCATCGCCACCGGCGTCGCGGACATCGGCATCCTCTCCGACGCGGCCGAGACTGGCGCCTTGATCTTGCGGCCATTCGCGCTCGACCGGCTGGTGGCCGTGGTGTCGCGTGGCGATCCCCTGGCCGGCCTGCCCCGTGTGTCGTTCGCGGAGCTGCTCGAGCGCCATTCGTCGGCCTCATGGGTGGGGCGCTGCCGGCGCATCTCGACGCCCGCGCCGCCGCCCTCGGCGGGCAGGTTAAGCTGCGGGTTCTGATGCGCACGCTGAGGGGCGTCTGCCGCAGTGGGCGGGGGCGGGGGTCGGCGTCGGCATCGTGCCGGAGACCGCGGCGCGGCGCTGCCGTCCCGCTGCGGCCTCGCCGTGCTGC
>NZ_JBNFNU010000860.1:0-625 GCF_057364445.1 Xanthobacter sp. BG11Y11_SDJG | reverse complement strand
TACATCGGAACGCGGGCCGCCGGCCTGTCCACGGCCGAGGCCGCGCGCATCCGCGCCGCGCACGGCGACAATGCCATGCCGGAACCGCAGGGCCGGTCGGCCGCCGCGATCCTTCGCGAGCAGGTCTCCAACCTTCCGGTGGGCCTGCTGGTGGGATCGGCCGTCCTCTCTTTGGCCACCGGCGGCACGTTCGATGCCGCCGTCACCTTGACGGTGATCGCGGTGAATGCCGGCATCGGCTTCGCCACCGAACATTCCACCGAGCGCCTCATCCGCCGCCTGTCGCGGCCGGTGGAGCATCCGGCCGCGGTGCTGCGGACGGCGCGCCGGCGGTGATCCCCGCGCGGAGATCGTGCCCGGCGACGTCCTCCTCCTGGCGCCCGGCACGGTGGTGGCCGCCGATGCCCGGCTGATCGCCGCGAATGCCCTCTCCGTGGACGAGAGCGCGCTCACCGGCGAGAGCCTGCCGGTGGAGAAGACCGCCGCGCCATTGCCCGAGGTGCCCGGCGCGGTCGGTGAGCGCCACAATCTGGTGCATGCCGGCACCGTGGTCACCGGCGGCGACGGGCGCGCGGCGGTGGTCCGCACCGGTGTCGCGAGCGAGGCGGCGCGCACCGGCGCTGAT
>NZ_JBNFNU010000859.1:0-627 GCF_057364445.1 Xanthobacter sp. BG11Y11_SDJG | reverse complement strand
CTCCCGCGCGAGCGCCGGGGGCGGCCTGCGGGCTGCGGATCTGCGCCGGTGGCGCCCCGCTCTCGCGGACCTGAGCCTCGCGGACCAGGACCGGCTGGGCGGCGGTCACGGGCTTGCCGATGTCCGCCTCGACGACGAGGTCGGCGGTGCCGCCGACCAGGATCAGGTGCTCGACATCGTCGCGGCGCACCAGCATCAGCCGGCGGCGCGCATCGACGCTGAGGGAATCGACGATCGTCAGCCGCGGACCCGAGCGCCCCCGCGCCAGGGTCGCCCGCCGCCCGCCGATGGCGCGGACCAGCATGACCGTGGCGCCGAGCAGCACGGCGATGACGAGAAGGGCAATGCCGAGCCGGACCGGAAAGTCGAGCTGGGTGCCGAAAATCTGCTGCAACATCATGCCTCCGCTGGCTGCATGCGGGAACGGGAGTCAGGGCGGACGGATGACCGTGGGTCCACAATGCGCGATCTTGCGCGCCCAGGCCCTAAGGTTTTCTTGATAATCATGGCAGGATTTAAACCGGACGCGAATCTAGAATTGTTTTGATCCCGTTCGCGCGGGGTCCCGGGGGAGGGGGGCCGCCTGGCTGACGCAACGCGAGGGGCGCGCCCTCCGAGGGCAAGGGC
>NZ_JBNFNU010000858.1:0-637 GCF_057364445.1 Xanthobacter sp. BG11Y11_SDJG | reverse complement strand
CGCGCGCTCGCGCAGGGGCCGGCGCCGGTCGGCTGGGTGATCCGCACCGACGACCTCGACGGCGTGGTGGCGAAGAGCCCGGTGGACCTCGGCCCGGTGAAGGCCATGTCGCGCGGCACCCGCTCCTGGCGCCTCACGGTGCCGGACGACGGCGTCGGCGCGCTCGGCGGCATCGTGCCGGGCTTCATCGAATGGGACGGCCCGCCCCATCCCTCCGCCGGCATGCAGCCGTCCGGCCTGGTGCTGGAAGCGGTGATCGTGCGCCATCCCGACCCCGCCGCGGTGGCGGAGTTCCTCGCCGCCGTGGACATCGCGCCGCTCGCGGCGGTGGAGGAGGCGGCCGTCCCCGGCCTTGCCTTCATCCTGCGCCGGCCCGACGGCACCCGCCGCGTCCTCGCGTGAGGCTTATCGCGCGGCGGCGGCCAGCAACGTCGCCAGGAGTGCAGCAACGGCGATCAGCGCCGTCGCCGCCACCGGCCAGCGGCGCAATTGGGCATCCGCCGCCACCGCGAGATCCAGCGTGTGCCGCCAGAGCGCGGCGAGCGGACCCATGGCGTGGAGGATGTCGCCCGCCGGCACCTCCGGCAGCGGCCAGCGCCGCCAGGCGAGGAGCCCGGCGAGCGCGAGGCCCAGCGCC
>NZ_JBNFNU010000857.1:0-644 GCF_057364445.1 Xanthobacter sp. BG11Y11_SDJG | reverse complement strand
CCGCAAGGGCGGCCTCGCCGGCGGCGCGGTCGTGCCAGGCGGCGGGCGAGGTCGCGCAGCGGGCTCGAAGAAGGCCGGCGCCAGACAGCAGGATGAACAGCCGCCGGCCAGGTCGAGCGGCCGGCCCCAATGGCCGAAGTCGAGCACGCCCAGCAGGCTGAAGCCCACATAGACCGCCACCATGGCGACGCCGAGCGCCGCGAAGAGTTCCAGCACCGCGGACGAGAGGAAGGCGATGCGCAGCACCGCATGGTGCGCCGGCGCAGGCTCTCCGCCTCGGCGCGCAGCCGCCGGGCGGTGGCATCCACCGCGCCGAGGGTGCGGATGGTCGAAAGGCCGCGCAGCCGGTCGAGGAGCGCGCCGTTGAGGCTGCCCAGCTCCGCGAGCTGTGCCGCGCTCACCGCCTTCGCGCGCCAGCCCACGAGGGCCATGAACAGCGGGATCAGCGGCGCCGCCACGGCGAGGATCAGCGCCGCCGTCCAGGAGAGCGGCAGGACCGCAGCCAGGATCACCGGCGGCACCACGGCCGCCCGCCAGCGCGCCGGCTGGAACCGGGCGAGATGGGGCACCACCGCTTCCGCCTGCTCCACGAGGACGCTCGCGGCCAGCCCCGACGGCGCGCGCGCGGCATCGAGCGGCGAGCG
>NZ_JBNFNU010000856.1:0-650 GCF_057364445.1 Xanthobacter sp. BG11Y11_SDJG | reverse complement strand
CTGCTGGCGCTCGGCGCTGGGCGCGTCATCGCCATCGAGCGCGACCGGCGCTGCATCGACGCGCTGGGCGCGATCGCGGCGCACTATCCCGGCCGCCTGGAGGTGATCGAGGGCGACGCGCTGAAGGTGGACGTGCGCCCGCTCGTCGGCGACGGCCCGGCCCGCGTGGTGGCGAACCTGCCCTACAACATCGCCACCGTGCTGCTGGTGGGCTGGCTCTCGGCCGATCCGTGGCCGCCGTGGTTCTCCTCGCTCACCCTGATGTTCCAGAAGGAGGTGGCGGAGCGCATCGTCGCCGCCCCCGGCTCAAAGGCCTATGGCCGCCTCGCGGTGCTGGCGGGCTGGCGCACGCAGGCGAGGATCGCCTTCGATGTCGCGCCCTCCGCCTTCGTGCCGCCGCCCAAGGTGACGTCATCGGTGGTGCACCTCGTGCCGCGTCCCGCACCCCTGCCGTGCGCGCTCTCGGTGCTGGAGAAGGTGACGGAGGCCGCCTTCGGCCAGCGCCGCAAGATGCTGCGCCAGAGCCTGAAGAGCCTCGGCTGCGATCCTTTGGCGCTGCTGGAAGCGGCCGGCGTCGAGCCGACCGCGCGGGCGGAGGAGATCGACGTCGCCGGCTTCGTCGCCCTCGCCAACGCGCTCGCCGCCGCCCG
>NZ_JBNFNU010000855.1:0-650 GCF_057364445.1 Xanthobacter sp. BG11Y11_SDJG | reverse complement strand
CGCCGGCGCACTGGCCTGGGCGCGCTGGAGCGCGTCGCGCTCGGCCTGCGGCCGCCGTCGAGGCCCGCGCGCAGGGCGGACAGCTCGTCCTCCTGGTTCTGGCCGCTCGCCCGCTCCAGGGAGAGCAGTTCGGTCAGCTGGCGAATCTGCGCCTGCAGGCGCTGCAGCACGGTGTCCTTGCCCGACATCTCCTGGGTCAGGAAGAACTGGGTGAGCATGAACACCGACAGCAGGAAGATGAACACCAGGAGCAGCGTGGACAAGGCGTCCACGAAGCCCGGCCAGTAGTCGATGCCGCGCTCGCGCGCGCCGCGCCGTCCGAGGGCCATGGGTCAGCCCCTCCGCCGCGCTTCCGCCGAGGCGGCGTCGATGCGCTCCACGAGGCGGCGCACCTCCTCCTGCTGGCCGCCCTGGGCCTCGATCATCTGCTTCAGCAGCGCCTGTTCGGCGCGCATGTGGGTGACGAGGCCCTGGAGGCTTTCGGCCAGCTGCGCCATGGCGGTGGTGACCCGCTGCGAGCCGGCCTCGGTCATGGTCTTCTCCAGGCGGCCCATGGCGGCGATGAGCGGGTCCATGTCGATGGGCGACGGCGGCGGCAGAAGCGCGAACGGCGGCGGCGCGGGCGGGCTCGCGGGGCGGCGCGGTCCGCT
>NZ_JBNFNU010000854.1:0-655 GCF_057364445.1 Xanthobacter sp. BG11Y11_SDJG | reverse complement strand
CCATCCGCCGTCCGGCGCGGACGGCGCGATGGCGATGGCGGCGAGCACGGCGGGCGCGTGGATCATGACGCGTCCGCCTCCGGCGCGTCGGCGCGGGGGCCGAAGATCATGGTACGTCGCGACAGCTCGGCCGGAGCGGCGGCGGGCGGGGGCGCCACCTCTTCCGGTTCGGCCTCCGCCAGCTCCGCACGGCGGCGGATCTCGCCTGCGCGGGTGCCGTCCTCCCGGTTGGCCGGGGTCGAGCAGGGCCGGGATCACCGCGGCGGCGGTCTCCACCGCCTGCAGCATGGAGGTGAAGTCGAACATGGGCGAGAACAGCGAGCACGCGCGGTAGGGCCCGGTCTCCGGCCGGTCGGCGGCGAGGAACTCGTAGGTGCCGGACGCGAACTCCACCAGGCTCTTCTCGCCGGTGCGCGCGCCCGACCAGTCCTCGTCCGGCCCCGGCAGCAGGATCAGGTTCATGAACCAGGGCGTCACCAGCACGCCGAGCCCGCGCCCCTCATGGATGCGGAAGCCGAGCGCCTTCACCGACAGCGTCTCGTTGACGAACGGCACGCCCTTCATCTTGCCAGCGTGGATCTCGCGGAACGCCGTCTCGAAGCGCCCGGGCCTCGGCCACCAGCGCCGCGAGGCGCGGGTCGATCGCGGGCGCCGC
>NZ_JBNFNU010000853.1:0-655 GCF_057364445.1 Xanthobacter sp. BG11Y11_SDJG | reverse complement strand
CGCGCCAGCGCCGCCAGCGCCCGCGCCCAGGTGGCGGCGCCCGTCGGCCGGCCGCGCTCTTTGGCCAGATGCCGGTGAAAATTAGAGATAGACCACGAAATTGCCGAGCAGGATGCCGACGATGCGGTCGCGCCCGGCCCCCATGTCGAGGCTCGGCGCGAAGCCGTTGAGGATGGTGAGCAGGAAGGCGAGGCCGATCTGCACGCCGGCATAGGAGATGCGCTCGCTGCCCGCCGAAACCCAGGCCGCCGGCAGCACGCCGAAGAACACCAGCACCATGAGCCCGCCCACGGTGTCGAGCGACGGGATCACGTAAAGAATGGAGAGGAAGCCGAGGCACGCGCCGATCAGGCAGCCGCCGATGCGCAATGCCAGCTTGTGCACCGTTTCGCCGGTGGTGCCGAGCGCCGCCACATAGCAGGTGATCATGGCGGTGTGGATGCCCTGCCAGCCGATCAGCGAATAGATCAGATAGCAGCTGATGGCCGCCGCCGTGGTCTTGAGGGCGTACTGCTGGTAGTCGGGATTGGTGAAGGCGTCGGGCGCGAGGAACGGCGGCGCGGCTGGCGCGGTCGGCGTGCCACCGTCCGGACCGGCGAGCGCCTCCAGTTGCGCGGCGATCGCCGCCAGCGGTCCCGCTGCGGCAGGCGCATGG
>NZ_JBNFNU010000852.1:0-657 GCF_057364445.1 Xanthobacter sp. BG11Y11_SDJG | reverse complement strand
CGCCCTGGGGTGGCCGAGGCGGCGGCCGCCGCGGCCCTGGGGTAGCTCGGTTCCGGTCAGGCGGCGCCTTCGCCGGCCGCGTGCAGGGCGGCTAGGCCCTCGCGATAGGTGGGGTGGGCCAGCGCCACGCCGAGTTCGCCCTTCAACCGGGCGTTGGAGACGCGCTTGTTGTTGCCCCAGAAGCTCAGCGCCATGGGGCTCATGGTCTTGGCCGCCTCGGCGAACGGCACCACCTCCGGCGCCGGCAGGCCGAGCAGAGCGGCGGCATGGAGGATGGGATCGCAGGAGGCGGCGGGCTCGTCGTCGGTGACGTTGAGGATGCCCGAGAAGCGCCGCTCCGCCACCGCAAGGATGGCGCTCGCGATGTCGTCCACATGGATGCGGTTGAACACCTGGCCCGGCCGCGCGATCGCCCGCGCCTCGCCGGAACGCACCTGCACCAGGGCATTGCGGCCGGGGCCGTAGATGCCGGCGAGCCGGAGCGCGGCGACAGGGATGCCGGTCTGCCGGCCGAAATCGAACCAGGCCGCCTCCGCCTCGAGCCGCCGCACGAGCCGCGCGTCGGCGGGGCGCGGCGCGGTCGCCTCGTCCACCCAGGCGCCGTCACTGGTTGCCATAGACGCCGAGCGTGGTGAGATAGACCACCTGCGCGAGCCG
>NZ_JBNFNU010000851.1:0-658 GCF_057364445.1 Xanthobacter sp. BG11Y11_SDJG | reverse complement strand
GAGCGCGCCACGGAGGCGGTGCGCCTCGCCCCCCACTTTGGTCCCCGCCGCGGCCTGCGCCGGCCGCCTGCTCGGCGCCGCGGGCGAAATTGAAGAAGGCGGCGAAGATCGTCGAGACGGCGTTCGCCGCCAATCCCCACCCCGAGCTGGCCGAGGTGGAGGCGCACCTGCGCCCCGGCGATGCGGCGCAGGACCGTCTCAAGCGCATCCGCATGCTCGCCAACAAGGCGCCGAGCGCGCGCGAAAGCGCCATCGCGCTGGCCCGCGCCGCCATCGACGCCCAGGAGTTCAAGCACGCCCGCCTGGTGCTGGAGCCGCTGCTGGCCGATCCCAGCCAGCGCGTGTGCCTGCTGATGGCGGAGCTGGAGGCGGCCGAGCACGCCGACATTGGCAAGGCGCGCGAATGGACCGCCCGCGCGGTGCGCGCCAATCGCGATCCGGCCTGGATCGCCGACGGTGTGGTCTCGGACCACTGGGCGCCGATCTCGCCCATCTCCGGCAAGCTCGACGCCTTCGTGTGGGCGGTGCCGCCCGGCGTCTCGGCGACGCCGATCCTGGAGCACGAGGCCGAGCGCGTGAAGGCGGCCATTGCCGCCGTGCGCGCCAGCGAGGAGGCGAAGGCCGCCGCTCTGGCGGCGGATGCCGAGGCGCAGGCCCG
>NZ_JBNFNU010000850.1:0-659 GCF_057364445.1 Xanthobacter sp. BG11Y11_SDJG | reverse complement strand
CAGGCTGGTCGAGGCTGGCCTTGCGGAGGCCGCCGCCGCCATCGCCCGGCACGGCCTTGCGCCCGAGGCGCTGCTCCCGCTCGCCGAGGTGGAGCTTCTCGCCCCGTTCGTGCCCGCGCGCATTTTCGCCCTCGCCTTCAACTATCGCGACGCGCTGGACGAGCGCGGCATGGCGCCGCCGGCCGCGCCGGTGCTGTTCATGAAGCAGCCCTCCACCGTGGTCGGCCCCGGCGCGCCGATCCTGCTGCCGCCCGACATCGGCGGCTGCACCTACGAGGTGGAGATCGCCGCGGTCATCGGCCGCTCCGCCCACAAGGTGAGCCGGGACGCGGCTTTGGACCATGTGTGCGCCTATGCGGTGTTCAACGACATCAGCGCCAGCGAGATGATCAAGCGCGACGGCGGCTTCACCCGCGGCAAGAACCTGCCCACCTTCGGCCCGCTCGGCCCGTTCCTCGCCACCGCCGACGAGATCGGCGATCCCCATCGCCTCGCTCTGAGCCTGGAGGTGGACGGCGTTCGCCTTCAGGAGGGCGTGTCCTCCAAACCTCGTGTTCGACGTGGCCGACCTGGTCGCGCGCCTGTCGCAGGACCATGCGCTCGCGCCGGGGCGACGTGATCGCCACCGGCACGTTCCGGCCGGCGTCGCCGGCATGCGC
>NZ_JBNFNU010000849.1:0-660 GCF_057364445.1 Xanthobacter sp. BG11Y11_SDJG | reverse complement strand
ACTGGCGCCGCCCTCCGCCGCGCCAGGAGTCGAGCGCCGCCCCGGCGATGCCGCGCGGCGCCGCCACCACCAGCGCCACCACGAGGCCGCCGAGCAGGAGCTTGGAATAAGCGGTGGCGCTCATGAGGACGATGGACAGCAGCTTGTAGACGATGGCGCCCGGCACCGGTCCGATCACCGTGCCGACGCCGCCCAGCAGCACCATGGCGAGCGCGTCCACCGAGAGCGGGATGCCCAGCACGTCCGGGAATACGCTGCCCTTCAGGAACGCGAACAGCGCGCCCGCCACCCCGGCGAGGGTGCCGGCGATGGCGAAGGCGGTCCATTGCACGTGCTGGCGCGACAGGCCGAGCGCCTCGGCGCGGACCGGATTGTCGCGCACCGCCCGCAGCGTGAGGCCGAAGGGCGAGAAGATCACGCTCCGCAGCAGCGCCACCCCGAGGAGCGCGGCCGCAAGGGCGAGCCAGTAGAAGGCGGCGGGCGAAGCGGCCCAGGCGGCGGGCCAGATGCCGATCAGCCCGTTGTCGCCGCCGGTCACGCCGACCCACTGGAAGGCCACCGCCCAGGCGATCTGCGCGAAAGCGAGCGTCAGCATGGCCGAATAGACGCCGGAGAGCCGCACGCAGAAACCAGCCGAACGCCACCGCGCCGAGCAAGGCG
>NZ_JBNFNU010000848.1:0-665 GCF_057364445.1 Xanthobacter sp. BG11Y11_SDJG | reverse complement strand
CCCGTGCCCTGGCGGTGGAGGGGCTTGAGAAGGTCCTGCGCCACGGCGCCGCCCTTGAGGAGGCGGCCGAGGGCTTCGACCCGGCGCTGGAGCCGCGCGACCGGGCGCTGGCCTTCCGCATCATGGCGACCGCGGTGCGCCGGCTTGGCACGCTGCGCCTGGTGCTCGGCAAGCTGCTGGAGCGCGGCCTGCCGAAATCCGCCCCGCGCCTGGAGGCGATCCTGCTCGCCGGGGCGACGCAGGTGCTGTTCATGGACGTGCCGGACCATGCGGCGGTGGGCCTCAGCGTCGATGTCGCCCGCGCCGATCGCTCCACCGCGGGCTTCGCCGCCCTCGCCAATGCGGTGCTGCGGCGCCTCACGCGCGAGAAGGAGGCGCTGCTCGCCGGCATCGATCCTCTGGATGCCGACACGCCCAACTGGCTCCGGGCGCGCTGGCGCGCGGCCTATGGCGGCGAGGCGGCGCGCGCCATCTGCGCCATCAATGCGGTGGAGCCGCCGCTCGACATCACCGTGAAGGCGGACCCGGAGCGCTGGGCCCAGGCGCTCAGCGGCGAGGTTCTGCCCACCGGCTCGGTGCGCATCGTCCAGGCCGGGCCGGTGCGCGCCCTGCCCGGCTTCGCGGACGGCGAATGGTGGGTGCAGGACGCGGCCGCCGCGCTGCCC
>NZ_JBNFNU010000847.1:0-667 GCF_057364445.1 Xanthobacter sp. BG11Y11_SDJG | reverse complement strand
AACAGCGCCAGCCTCGATGGTCGCCGTGGGCGGCGGCGCGGGATCGGGCGGCAAGGGCGAGAAGGTCGTCGTCAACAATGGCAGCGCGACCACCCAAGGCGTGAACATCACCACCCTCGGCACCGGCTCGAACGGCCTGGTCGCGCAGTCCATCGGCGGCGGCGGCGGCAAGGGCGGCGCCGGCACCTCGTCGAGCGCCGTCACGGGGCGCGTCGTCCACCGCCACGCTGACGGTGGGCATCGGCGGCAATGGCGGCTCGGGGAAGTCGGGCGGCAACGCCTATGTCACCACCGTCGGCGGGACCATCGCGACCGGCGCAGACCATGCCTCCGGTATCGTCGCCCAGTCCATCGGCGGCGGCGGCGGCATGGCGCTCGCGACCCATGCGGCGGCCGACGGCACGAAGGCCGATGCGGCCGTCAGCGCCACCCCTCGGCGGCTCGGGCGGCTCCGGCAATTCCGGCGCCACCGCCTCGGTCCAGAAACGGCGCCGAGATCATCACGTTCGGCACGTTCAGCTACGGCATCCTCGCGCAGTCCATCGGCGGCGGCGGCGGCAAGTCGGGCACCTCCGGAACGCGCGAACGGGGGACACGGCGGGCGTCGGCCTGAGCCTCGCCGGATCGGGCGGCGAGCGGCGAGCAACGGCGCACAGCCACGGTCTCC
>NZ_JBNFNU010000846.1:0-667 GCF_057364445.1 Xanthobacter sp. BG11Y11_SDJG | reverse complement strand
CGGGCCGCGTCGGGCACCTCGATCCGCCCGGGTGACGCCCAGCGCCGCCGCCGCCTTGTCCACGGCGGCGAAGGCTTCGGGCAGGCCCCGGGTGCGGAAATAGCCGTCCGCCACGGCGATCCTCAGGTCGCCGATGCCGGCGCCGAGCGCACCCGCCACCGGTTCGGCGGGCCGCGGCGTCTGCATCGGGTCGTCGGGGTCGGACGCCTGCATGGCGTCATAGGCGAGCGCCAGATCCTCCACCGTGCGGGCGAACGGGCCCAGATGGTCGAAGCTCGACACGAACGGGAAGCTGCCGGCGCGCGAGAGCCGCCCAAACGTGGGCTTCAGCCCGAACGTGCCGCACAGCGCCGAGGGCACGCGGATGGAGCCGTTGGTGTCGGAGCCGAGCGCCAGCGGCACTAGGCCCGCCGCCACCGCCGCCCCCGAGCCGCCGGAGGAGCCGCCCGACATGCGGTCCAGCGCGTGCGGGTTGCGCGAGGACCGTCGTGGAGGTTCTCGCCGGTGAAGTCATAGGCGTATTCGCCCATGTTGAGCCCGCCGACGAGCACCGCGCCCTGCCCCTCCAGGAGGCGGATGAGCGTGGCGTCCGCCAGGGCGGCGGGCCGGTCGCGGTTGATCTTCGCGCCGGCGCGGGGTTGGCAGGCCCTTGATGTCGAACAGGTTC
>NZ_JBNFNU010000845.1:0-670 GCF_057364445.1 Xanthobacter sp. BG11Y11_SDJG | reverse complement strand
CGCGCGGGCCAAGGCCGCGAGGCGCCCGTCGCGGATGGTCGCCACATGGCTCGCGGCACGGATCACGCTGGCGCGGTGGGCGGCGACCACGACGATGGCGCCGCGCGCCTTCACCCGCTCGATCGCCGCCAGCAGCGCCGCCTCACCCTCGGCGTCGAGATGGGCGTTGGGCTCGTCGAGAATGACCAGGAACGGCGCGCCGTAGAGCGCACGGGCGAGCGCCACCCGCTGGCGCTGGCCGGCGGAGAGGGCGATGCCGCCCTCGCCGATGCGCGTGTCGTAGCCGGACGGCAGGCGCAGGACGAGGTCGTGCACGCCCGCCTCGCGCCCCGCCGCGATCACCGCCTCCGGGTCGCGCTCGGCATCGAAGCGGGCGATGTTCTCCGCCACCGTGCCGTCCATCAAAGCGACATCCTGGGGCAGGTAGCCGAGATGGCGGCCGAGCCGGTCCGGCTCCCACTGGTCGAGGCGCGCGCGTCGAGCCGCACCGCGCCCGCCGCCGGTGCCCACAGGCCGGCCAGCACCTTGAGCAGGCAGGTCTTGCCGGCGCCGGACTTGCCCACCAGCGCCAGCGCCTCCCCCGCATTCAGGGTGAGGACGACGCCCTGGAGGATCGGCCGACCCGCCGCGGGTCCACTCCCCGGGCGACGGCCCACGGCGGCAACATTCC
>NZ_JBNFNU010000844.1:0-670 GCF_057364445.1 Xanthobacter sp. BG11Y11_SDJG | reverse complement strand
GATGTCCGCCGCGCGGGCCGGGACCAGGGGCGAGAGCAGTGCCGCGAGCACCACCGTGCCGGCGACCGAGCCGAGGAGCCTCCGCCCGGCGCCGCGCCGACGACGGCGCGCGCTCGAAGGATACGCGTGGGAGAACACGCTCCCGTTCCTGCCGGTGAACCCCACTGCCGCCCCCTACGCCCTGAACATGACGCCGAGAGACGTACGATCCCGTAGTGGCTGTTGGCTACCGTCTCCGGGCGAGGACGGCCGATAGGGCCAGAGAATGTAACCCCATGGCCACACGGGCGTGGCCGCCTCCCGCCTCTAGGGGGCGAAAACCGTGACGCCGCCGCTCGAGGCCGCCTCTTTGGGCCGCCCATATCGCCGCCCTGCGTCAGTTCGCACGGCCGAATCCGCTCGGTGACGAGCCGGATTGCGCTCCGGTGCCGGGACCGCGACGTCCCGCAGGAGCGGAAGGGTCCGCTCTCGCGCCCGGCGCCGGCCTTGAGCGTCCCCGCGTGCGGTCCGATCCCCGGCATTGCGCGCCTGCGTCAGGCGCGCCGCGTCGGCTTTTCCTTTTTGGCTTGCCCCGGGGGCCGCGTTCGGATGCCGGCCTTTCGCCTGGCGGTCGCGCTTGCCGTGACCGGGCGGCTTGGCCGGCGGCTTTGGCCCCCGCGCGGCGTCTCGA
>NZ_JBNFNU010000843.1:0-674 GCF_057364445.1 Xanthobacter sp. BG11Y11_SDJG | reverse complement strand
CCCGCGCCGTTGGCGGGCGCCGCGCCCTTGCCGGCCAGCCGGCTTTTCCACCTCGGCCCGCACCTTGCCGAGCGCTTCCACGTCGCGCACGTTGAGGCCCTTCTCCACCACCTCGCGGGCGACGCGCTCGGCATCGGGCACGCCGATCAGCGCGCGCGCGTGGCCGGCGGTGAGCCGCCCGTCGGCCAGCATGGCCTTGACGCTTTCGGGCAGCTTCAGCAGGCGCAGGGTGTTGGCGATGTGGCTGCGGCTCTTGCCGATCACCTTGGCGAGCTCGGCCTGGCTGTATTTGAACTCGCCCATCAGCGCCTCGTAGCCCAGCGCCTCTTCCACCGGGTTGAGGTCGGCGCGCTGGACGTTTTCGATGATGGCGATTTCCAGCGCCTCGCGATCGGTGAGGTCCAGCACCACCACCGGCACCTCGTGCAGACCGGCGCGCTGCGCCGCGCGCCAGCGCCGCTCTCCGGCGACGATCTCGAAGCTGTTGGGCGTCGTCAAAGGGCGCACGACGATGGGCTGGATGATGCCCTTCTCCCGGATCGAGGCGGTCAGCTCCTCCAGCCCCTCCTCCATGAAGGCGCGGCGCGGGTTGCGCGGGTTGGCGCGCACGTGCTCGATGCGCAGCGCGGCCGGGGGCCGGCGGCCGGTCCCCGTCCCGGCGCACCGGGGGCGCG
>NZ_JBNFNU010000842.1:0-676 GCF_057364445.1 Xanthobacter sp. BG11Y11_SDJG | reverse complement strand
CGGGCCAGCCGGTCGTGGAGCCAAAGGGCGCGGACCCGCGCCCGCTGCTGCCGTGCTGCGGGGGCGGCTTCCGGGCGGCCGCTGGAGAGGATGTAGGCGCGCCGCTCCGCATGATCGAACGCAGCGATCACGTCGTAGAGGCCGAACGCCATTTCGGGAAGGGCGGGGCCGGCGCCATGCGGGACCGGGAGCCGCTCCAGATGGCGGCCCAGCTCGTAGCCGAGGAAGCCCACCGCACCGGTGCGGAACGGCGCCGGTCCGCAGAGCGCGTCGGCCGCCTGCGCCGCGAGGGCGCTCTCCAAGGCGGTGAACGGGTCCGCCCCCACCGGGCGCCGTCCACCCGCGTGCCTTCGGCATCCGCTGTGATCAGCGCGAACGGATCGGTGGCGATGTAGGACCAGCGCGCCCGCGGATCGCCCGCCGCGGCGCTGTCGAGGAAGGCGCAGAAGGGATCGTCCACCACCGCCGAGAAGGCGGCGAGGGCGTCGCCATAGGGAAACGCGATGACGTGCACGGGCGGTCGGACCGATTCTTTCGCTGCGGCGTTGCTGTGGAGGCACCATGGCCGCGCGCGCTGCGAAGCACAATCGCTGCCGGAGAGGGAGCGCGCCCCGTCGCCGACCGGCGCCGCGCCGGCGCCGCGAACCACGTGCCGGATGCGACGTGCGGACGGCCG
>NZ_JBNFNU010000841.1:0-685 GCF_057364445.1 Xanthobacter sp. BG11Y11_SDJG | reverse complement strand
TGCGCTCGGCGGCGGGCAGGCACAGGTCCGCCGCGCCGACCGCCTCGGCGCGGGCCGCGCTCATGCGCTCGGCCGTATAGAACATCGGCGCGCACGCCCCTGGCCGCCGGAACAGCCCGTGCGAACCGCGCAAAGCCCCGCGGATCATAGCCGAGCCCGAGGCGGGCCGCCGGAATGGCGAAGAAGGCGCCCTCCGCGGCGATCCGCAGGTCGCAGCTCGCCGCCAGCGCCGCACCCGCGCCGACGCAGGCGCCGTGCACCAGCGCCAGCGTGGGAAAGGGCAGTCCCTCGATCGCCGAGCAGGCGGCCTCGACGAGGTCGTCATAGCTCTGGGCACCGGCGGCATCGGCGCGCGCGCCATCGAAATCGGAGATATCGGCGCCGCCGGAGAAAGCAAGCTCGCCTTCGCCGCGCAGGATGGCGACGCGGATGTCGGCCCGTCCCCCGGCGTCGGCCGCGAATGCGCTCAGCGCCCGCCACATGCCGCTGGAAATGGCGTTGCGCCGCTCGGGATTGGAGAGAACGAGCCGGGCGATGCCGCCTTCGACCGAAATTGCGATGGTCCCCGCCACGTGCTCCTCCCTCTGCCGTCCGCCCCGCCGCCTCCGCCCGCCATCGGCGCCGGTTGCACGCGCCCGCCCCGTGTGCCGGGAGCGAGGCGTCCGGCGGATCGCCCGGCGCCGCG
>NZ_JBNFNU010000840.1:0-690 GCF_057364445.1 Xanthobacter sp. BG11Y11_SDJG | reverse complement strand
GTCCGGATGGCGCCGCGCGTCCGGCCGCCCGCCTCGGCGGCGCCGCGCATCCTGCGCTGTTCTTTTCCTCTGCCGTCGGGCGCGCGCGCGCCGCTCCGGCCGCCGCCGTGAACCCCTCACCGGCCGCCTGACGGGCGGCCCGAGATCTGTTTATGGAGGTCCATCATGTCCATTTTGAAGAAGTTGTTCCTGGCTGCCACGCTCGCCGTCGCCCTTTTCACCAGCGTCTCCGTGCCGTCGGCGCTCGCTGGGGAGAAGGACCCGCTGTTCATCAACCTGACCAGCGACGATGGCCACCGCGTGCGCATGGCGCTCACGTTCGGCGGCCATCAGCTGGCCCGCGGCCACGCTTTGTCGGTCTTTCTCAATGACCGCGCCGTGCTTGCCGCCTCCAAGGCCCATGCGGACAAGTTCGGCGAGCAGCAGAAGATGATCGCGACCTGCTCGCCAAGGGCGCGACCATCCTGGTCTGCCCGATGTGCATGCAGCATTTCGGTGTGAAGGAAGCGGACCTGATCCCCGGACTGCTCGTCGGCAACCCCGAGCGGACCGGTGCGGCCTTGTTCAAGGACGAGACCAAGACATTGACCTGGTAGCCGGCCTGGCCAGCCGGCGGCGCCCGCCGGCTGGCCATCCGGGAGAGCCGGCCACGCGGATGGCGCGCCGCATCAGGACAGCGTCGTCGCCGCG
>NZ_JBNFNU010000839.1:0-691 GCF_057364445.1 Xanthobacter sp. BG11Y11_SDJG | reverse complement strand
CGAGCCCGTACCAGGTGAGGGCATATTCCAGGTCGCCGGTTCGGCAGGTCCGCCTTGGCGCCCGCGCTCACCGGCACGCCGCCGGGCGCCGCGCCCCGGTCCAGCTCCACATAGAAGCCTGCGCCCCCTGCAAGGCCGCGCGCCGCCGCAATCTCCGCCGGGTCGCGGCGGAAGAAGGCGTCGCGCGCGGGGTCGTTGGCGGGGACGAAGACGCTCGTCTCCTCGGGAAACCGCAGCAAACCGGTGACCTGCTGCTCGCCCGCCACCTGCCCCTCGGCGCGGGTTCCGGCATCGCGCCGGGCCAGCGGCACGAAGCCGCGATTGACCAGCACGGGCGGACCGTCGGGGCGGATCAGCGGCGTGAAGACGAAATAGCCGGGCCCGCCCTTCAGCGTGCCGAGATCGTCGCCGGCGCGCCGTAGACCAGCGCCTCCTTGGCGTGGTCGTAGGTGCCGCGCAGCGTCACATGGCGGTATTCGTCGCGGGCGCGGTCGAGCGTGGGCCAGTCGGCGGCGGGCGGCAGCGGCGCGGGCGCGGCGGAGGCGCGGGCGGCGATGGTGGCGAGCAGATCGCGCTTCCAGGCGAGCCGCTCCAGCTGCCAGGTGCCCAGTCCCACCAGGATGGCGAAGGCGACGAGCGCGAGCACGGAGGCGACCAGGGGCGAGCGCCGCATGGCGGTCAGGCTCCGGAC
>NZ_JBNFNU010000838.1:0-691 GCF_057364445.1 Xanthobacter sp. BG11Y11_SDJG | reverse complement strand
CAATATGGCCTGATCCGCATTCCCGCCGGCGCAGTCGCCAGCCGTTCTCGCCGCAGACGGCGCCGCAGGACGTTTTCATGGAGATTGCCGACGCGCGGCGGTCTATGCCGAGGCCGTCACCACCATGACCGCCTGCGCCCGCAAGGCCATGGCGCTGGCGGGCATCGGCGCCGCGGACGTGACGCGCTTCGTGCCGCACCAGGCCAACACCCGCATCTTCGAGGCGGTGCGGCGCAACCTTGCCTTGCCGCAGGAGAGCCTCGTCTCCACCATCGCGGAGTTCGGAAACTCCTCCGCCGCCACCATCCCCTTCTCGCTCGCCGCGAGCGCGGAGGAGGCGCCGCCGCGTCGGGGCGAGAAGGTGTTGCTCACCGCCGTGGGTGCCGGCCTCACCGGCGGAGCGCTGGTGCTCGGCTTCTGACGCCGGGTGCGCCCGGCGGGGGCGGAATGCGCCGGGTTTGACATCGCGCATTCCCCAGCGGGAGGCGGAGCGACATTCTGTGCTCGACCGTCGATCTGCCCCTTGCGTCGTTCAGGAGGCGCGCATCTCCCAAGCCCGCGCCGCGCCCGCGCCCATAACGCTCCCGCCTCACGCTCTGCCCGCCGCCGACCTCACGGCGCGCTTCGAGGTCGCGCCCGCACGCGGCCTGACGCAGGTGCAATGCGCCGCCCCGGCGCGCCGCCCACGGGC
>NZ_JBNFNU010000837.1:0-692 GCF_057364445.1 Xanthobacter sp. BG11Y11_SDJG | reverse complement strand
GCGCGGGCGCAGGACGGCGCGACGTGATCCGCCTGCCCGGCGCCGCGGCCCCGAGCCTGGCGCCGGTTCGCACCGAAGGCCTTGATCTGCTGGACGATGCCGGCCATGTCCGGGCGCTCGACGCGGTGGAGGCGGAACTGATCCGCTTCGCCTGTGCGCTTTATGGCGGCCGGCTCACCGAGGTGGCGCGGCGTCTCGGCATCGGCCGCTCGACCCTGTACCGCAAGCTGGCCGAGATCGAGGCCCACCCTGCCGCTGCGGAATCGGTGCCGGGTGCGGTGCCGAGGGCCATCGCCGCCGAATGAGACGTCCGTTAACCATGCCGGCCCGCACCGGGGAACCACCACAGCGGGCGTTTGTTGCCCGTGAGTGACAGGCCGATGAAATCCCTGTGCAACGCAAGCTTGTGAGTTGATCGTCGGGCGGCAAAGCGGCACCAACGCTCCTCGCGGGCCATTCGGAGGAGATCTGACCCATGCACGGCAAGTTGCTGGGCGCACGTGAGCGGGCCGTGGCGCGCATCGCGGACCTCAAGCGCATGGTGCCTGCCGGCGCGCTCGCGGTGATGCTATTGGCCGCGCCTGCCGCCGTGCACGCCGAACAGGACGACCTGCCCGGCACCGCCGATCTGCCGCCGGCGCGGCTCAAGGCTTCCGCCCCACCACCGTATTCCGCCCCGGCAGCGCTGGGGC
>NZ_JBNFNU010000836.1:0-697 GCF_057364445.1 Xanthobacter sp. BG11Y11_SDJG | reverse complement strand
CGCGCACGCGATACTCGCCGTCGGTGAGCGGATCGGCCGAGAACTGGCCGGTGGCGGCCCCGAGCCGCGGGCCGAGCCCCTCGGCGCCGAGCGCCGCCAGCATCCGGCCGGCATCGGCCGCGTCCGCCTTGACGGCGACGCTCATGGGCACGCCCTGGGAGGGGCGCTGGAAGGTCACGGTGCCCGACAGCAGGCCGAGCGTGCCTTCGGCGGAGACCGAGCGGCCGCCCCCCTGCGACCACACCGCGGCGCTGGTGAGCTTCACCGGCCCGGCCACCGGCAGGAGGCGCGCGAGCACGTCGGCGGAGGCGTCGCCCACCATGAGGCGCACCACCGGCACCAGGCCGTCGGCCTTGGCGCCGGTCACGGCAAGGTTCAGCTCGCCGCGCGGGGCGGTGGAGAAATTCTCCATCCAGCCGGCGCCGTCCAGCCGGATGCCGCCGAGGTCGTCGACCCTGAGGCGGGAGACGCGCCAGCTGCCGCCGGTGGCGGCGGCGTCGATCTGCAGGCCGCGCGCCGGCAGCCCCGCGAGCGAGAGGTTCTGGCCCTTGAGCGTCAGCTTGGCGTCGGCCCCGCCGCCGGAGCTGACGGCGGCGGGCGCGCAAGGCGGCGATGATCGGGTCGAGGTCGAACCCGTCCAGAGCGAGGTCGAGGTCGAGCCGCGCGCCGGCCCGTCGAGCGCGGCGGCGGCCGTCGC
>NZ_JBNFNU010000835.1:0-698 GCF_057364445.1 Xanthobacter sp. BG11Y11_SDJG | reverse complement strand
CCTCGGCATGGCGCGCGGCGAGCAGGCTCACCTGCTGGTCGATGGGGGCGACGAGGTCGCGCGCCCGCGTCTGCGCGCCGCTCTCGTGCAGCGCGAGCCGCCCTTGGCCAGCGCCCGCAGGCGATCCTCCAGCGCCGTGAGGGCGGCGATGCCGCTGGTGCCGATGACGAGCGCCACCAGCTCCAGCGCGATCAGCAGCGAGACGATGCCGATGAAGGCGACATCGATCAGCACCCCGCCCACTTCTTCCGAGATCACGCTCGGATCGACCGTCACGGCGATGTCGGCGATCGGCACGCCGGAGCGGCTGGTCACGGCGGTGTGGACCACCGGCGCGTCGGCCATGCCCGCGCCGTCGCCCGAGCGCGCCAGTTCGCGCCCGTCCGGCGTGGTCATGCGGATCAGCGCGAACTCCCGGTTGGCCTTGCGCAGATCGGCGAAATAGGACCGCACCCCCACCATCTGGTCGATGGGGATGCCGGAGCCGTAGGCCACCTCCACAAGGCTGGCGGCGGAGCGGCCCACCGATTCGGCCTTGGCGAGGATCTCCGGCACGATGGTGCGTTCGGCGGCGCTGCGCGCGCCCCAGCCGACCGCCGCGAGCGCGACGCACAGCACCAGGGCGATGGCGATGGAGATGCCGGCACGGAAAACCGATCATGGCCGCGGCTCCGGCGCCAGGGTTCCCGGCCTGGCGC
>NZ_JBNFNU010000834.1:0-705 GCF_057364445.1 Xanthobacter sp. BG11Y11_SDJG | reverse complement strand
CCTCGGCCGCGCGGGCCGCGGGCGGCACCTCGGCCTCGAGCCGGGTCACGAAGATCGTGCACGTCGCCGCTCGCCTTGGCGACCCCTTCGGCCTGGGCGCGGTCGGCCGCGGGCAAGGGGTCGCTCTCCTGCTGGCGGCGCTGGCGTTCGCCGATGAGGGCCGCAAGCCGCGCGCGATCCTCCTCCAATACCGTCCCGAGCCGTGCGAACGTGCCGCGGGCCTCGGCCAGCTCGCCGCGCACCCGCGACAGTTCGGTGAGGTCGGAGGCGAGCGTCTCCGCCTCCACCCGCAGTTCCGGGACCAGAGCGCCGAGCAGGATCGCCGAGCGCACCGCGTCGAGCGCGTCGTCCGGGCGCATCACCAGGGCCGGCGGCGGCGCGCGGCCCATGCGCAGCAGCGCCGCCAGAACCTGGGCCAGCACGCCGCGCCGCTGCGCGAGCGAGAGATCCAGCGCCTTGGCCGCCTGGTCGAGGCGCGCCATGCGCCCTTCAAGGTCGATGATGCGCTGCTCGATCTCGCGGGCACGAGCGGAGGCGTCCACCAGCAGGCGGGAGAGCTTGCCGCGGTCGCCCTTGGCGGCCTCGATCTCCGCCTTGAGGCGCTCCTGGAATTCGCGGGTGCCGGCAACCTCGGCCTTCAGCGCCGCCCCGTCGCCGCCTTTGCCGGGCGGCAGCGGCGGCAGCGGCGCCGCCTTCTGGGCGAGG
>NZ_JBNFNU010000833.1:0-707 GCF_057364445.1 Xanthobacter sp. BG11Y11_SDJG | reverse complement strand
GGCCAGAGCGCGCGCGAGCGCGGGCTCGATGCCTGGCAGCTGTCCGGCCAGGTGCGTGCCACGCCGGAGGCGGTGGTGGCGACCGAGTCTACGATCTGGCGCTCGGCGGCGGGGCGGTCCGCCGCAGCTCACCGGATCGGCGCGCCTGTCGCTGGGTCGATCGGCCGGGCTCGAGGCGGTGCTGAACGGGCGCAGCCTCGATCTCGATGCCTCAGCCGCGGCCGGACGGCGCGCCGGAGGCGGCAAGGACGCCGCCGGCGGCACCGGCGGCAAGCCCGCTCTCCGCCTTCGCCAGCCTTCCTCGGCGTGTTCGCGCAACTGCCGACGCCGCAGGCGGCCTCCCGCATCGGCCTGGCGGTGGACCAGCTGATGCTCGGCGGCACTTTGGTGCGCGACGCCCGCGCCGACGTCTCGGGCGGACCTGGCGGCTGGCGCATCGACGCCGCGGAGGCGCAGCTGCCCGGCGCGGCGTCGCTGCGGCTCGCCAACGTTCCCATGCGCGCCGCCGCGCCGGGCGCCGCCCCGGTCGGCCCCCAGGGCCGTCCGGAAAGCGGCCCCCTGGGCGATGCCGAGCTGAGCGGCGAACGCTCAGTTCACCGCCGACGATCCGGCCGCCTTCCTGCGCTGGGCCGCCGCCGGGCTGCCGCGCGACTATGCCGCCGCGATCAAGGGCCCGGCCCGGCCTCGCCGCGCGTTTTCGAGCTGGC
>NZ_JBNFNU010000832.1:0-709 GCF_057364445.1 Xanthobacter sp. BG11Y11_SDJG | reverse complement strand
TGCGGCTGGTGGACGAGGCGCAGGGTGGGGGGGCTCGCGCCGGGGCACCGCCTTTCGGCCCCCGGCGGCGAGCGCTTCCTGCGCCTGTGCTTCGCCCGCGGGGAAGCGCAGCTCGCCGAGGTGGCGCGGCGGCTTTCGGGCTGGCTCTCAGCCGGGCGGCAGGCCCCGTGAGTCCTTCGGCCGGGAAGGGAAGGGCGCTGCGCGCCAGCCTGCTCACCTTGGCGGCGGGCGGGCTCGGCGGTTTCCTGTTCCATCTCGCCGGCCTGCCGGCGGCCTGGATTTCCGGCGCGCTTCTGCTGACCCTGGCGCTGGCCTTGGCGCAGGTTGCAGTGGACGTGCCGAAGCCGATCGAGATCGCGTCCTACGTGGTGCTCGGCACCTCCATGGGCACGGCCCTGACGCCCGATCTGGTGGCCCAGGCCGCCACCTGGCCGGTGAGCATGGCCTTCCTGGCGGTGAGCGTGTTCTGCACCATGGCGGGGTCGATGCTCTATTTCCGCCATTTCGCCCGCTGGTCGCTGGAGACCGCCTTCTACGCCTCCGCGCCCGGCGCCTTCTCGGCGGTGGTGGGCATGGCGGCGGAGAGCGGGGCAGACCTCAGGCGGGTCGCGTTCGCGCAGACGGTGCGGCTGTTCCTGCTGGTGGCGGCGCTGCCCAACCTCCTCGGCGCCACCGGCCTGACCCAGGCGCAGGTGCGCGCCGCCGCCAC
>NZ_JBNFNU010000831.1:0-710 GCF_057364445.1 Xanthobacter sp. BG11Y11_SDJG | reverse complement strand
GCCTCCTCAGCCCGGGTCGCTTTGGCGCGCGAGGGCGGCGGCGGTGGCGGGCGAGAGGCCGGCGGCGAGCGCCCCCTCGGTCATGTCCACCAGATTGGCGACGAACGCCTCTTTCTCCAGCCCCAGATTGAGCCGCCCCGCGGCCTTGTCGCGCTCCCAGTCGGCGAGCGCATAGATCGCCTGACGCAGGGCGATCGACACCCGGTCGCGCACCAGCGCGCGCGGGAGATGCGGCAGGATGGCGTGCAGCAGGCTCACCACCCGCGACAGGCTGGCATCGTTGCGGTCCTTGGCGATGGCCCAGATGTCGAACTGCTGGCTGGCATAGAACTGCGCCAGGAAGCGGATGTAGTGGTTGGAGCCGCTGCCGTCGTTGAGCTGGGCGGCGAGCGGCAGGATGAAGACCTGCGTCAGCGCCCGAAGGTCGCCGGCCAGCCCCGCCTCCTGCAGCGCCTTCAGCGCGGCGAGGCGGGCGACGTTCACCTGCGACATGCGCAGATCGAGGATGGCGGTGATGAGCGCTTCCTTCGAGCCGAAATAATAGTGGATCGCCGAGGCGTTCTGCTGGTCCGCCGCGCGGTTGATTTTCGCGCATGGAGGTGGCGTCGATGCCGTGCGAGGCGAAACAGGCGCTCGGCCACTTCGATGAGGTCGGGGCGCGGGGTGGATTTTTTCGCCGGGCCGCTGGGGCGGCCGCAGCGGGGCGCGCA
>NZ_JBNFNU010000830.1:0-711 GCF_057364445.1 Xanthobacter sp. BG11Y11_SDJG | reverse complement strand
CCGGTGCTGCTGGCGGCGCTCCGGCAGGCGGCCGGCTGAGCCGGTGTCCCCGCCGCCGCGCCAGCGGTTTGCCAGCGCCGCCCGCCGCTGCCACCATGCGCTTCCGGTGAGCTGGGCACCACAGGCTGGACACGACAGGAAAGATGGCGCGCGCACCCGTTTTGTCCCCCGGCTCGCGGACGGCGAAGTCGCGGGCGACGCTTGCAGACGTGGCGCAGACCGCGGGCGTCGACATGTCCACCGCCTCGCGCGTGCTGCGCGGCGATGTCTCGCAGCGGGTGCGGGAGGAGACGCGCGCACGCATCCTCAAGGTCGCCGAAGAATTGGCCTATCGTCCCAATTCCCTGGCGCGCGGCCTGCGCACGGCGCGCACCGACACGCTGGGCATCGTCGTGCCGCAGCTCGACAATCCGGTGTTCTCGGCGGCCATCCGCGGTGCCGAGCAGGCGGCGGCGGAACTGGGCTATTCGCTGCTCATCTCCCACCGCGAGCCCGGCACCACCGCCACCACCATCGCCAAGCTCTCCCAGACCAACCGGGTGGATGGGCTCCTGGTGGCGAGCCTCGACGACGACGAGGTGCTGCGCTCGGACCTCGCCGCCGCGCCACGTCGCCGTTCGTGCTGATGAACCGCATCCTGCCCGCGCGCCGCTCTCGGTGGTGCTGGACAGCCGCGCCGGCGGCGCGCAAGGGGGTCCGCGCACGTCGCCG
>NZ_JBNFNU010000829.1:0-712 GCF_057364445.1 Xanthobacter sp. BG11Y11_SDJG | reverse complement strand
GAGGCCCCGCGCTCGCGCAGCAACAGCGCCGCGAGCTGCGGCTGGCGCTCGGGCGTGAGGCGGGTGTCGGATGGCGGCGATGGAGAGCGCGCCGGCCGGCCGGCCCTCCGCATCGCGCACCACGACGCCGATGCCCCAGGAGCCGGACACATAAAGCCCCGGATTGAGCGCGTAGCCGAGCCGCCGCGCCTCGCTCACCCCCTGCCGCAGGCGCTCCGGGGCATAGCCGGGATAGTGCGCGGCGAGCGCCTCGGCATTGGCGGCGAGGATGCGCTCCACCTCCGCGTCCGGAAGCGCGGCGAGGATGGCGAGGCTGCCCGCACCGACGCCCAGCGGATGCCGGTCGCCCGCCTGGAGCACGTGGGTGCGGATGGGATAGGTCCCCTCCTCCCGGTGCAGGCACACGCCGAAGATGTCGCGCGGCACGGTGAGGAAGGCGCAGTCGCCGCTCTCGCGGGTGATGCGCGCCAGCGCGCCGAGCGAGAGCGCATGGATGCCGAATCGCGCCGCCGCCAGGGTGCCCAGCACATAGGCTTCCGGGCCGATATGGTAGCGCCGGCTCGCCTCGTCCTGGTCCACCAGACCCGCGCGCACCAGCGCCAGGAGCACCCGGCGCGCGGTGGGCTTGGGGCAGGCCGGAGCTTTGCTCGACGATGTCGGACAGGCGCCCCGCCGTCCGGCCCCGCGCGGCCCACCAGGACAGCACGTTTTT
>NZ_JBNFNU010000828.1:0-714 GCF_057364445.1 Xanthobacter sp. BG11Y11_SDJG | reverse complement strand
CGGCGCCAGCGCGCAGGAGGCGCGGGCGCGGGCGGGGGCGATGCTGGCGCGGCTCAATTTGCCGGAGCACCTGTGGGGCCTGCCGCCCGCCACCTTCTCGGGCGGCGAGCAGCAGCGGGTGAACGTCGCCCGCGGCTTCCTCGGCGCCCAGAAGCTGCTGCTGCTCGACGAGCCGACCGCCTCGCTCGACGCGGCGAACCGATCCGTGGTGGTGGACCTCATCCACGAGCGCCGGAAGGCCGGGTGCGCCATCCTCGGCGTCTTCCACGACGCCGAGACGCGCGCAGCGGTGGCCGACCGCACGGTGGACGTGGCCGCCGGCGCGCCAGACCAGGGGACGTCATGACCGATCAGGTGCTTGCCAATGCCCGCCTCGTGCTCGCGGACGAGATCGTCCACGGCCATGTTCATGTCCGGGAGGGGCGCATCGCCGCCGTCGGCACGGGCTCCGTCCCCGCCGGCGCGCAGGACCTGGAGGGCGATTTCCTCCTGCCCGGTCTCGTGGAACTGCACACCGACCATGTGGAAGGCCATCTCTCGCCGCGGCCGAAGGTGCGCTGGGACCCGCTCGCCGCCGCCATGGCCCACGACGCGCAGATCGCCGCCTCCGGCATCACCACGGTGTTCGACAGCCTGCGCATCTGGCCGGACAAGGGTGTATCGAGCCTCGACGGCGACCTGCCGCGGCTGGTCCGCGCCCTCGCCGCGGCCGGC
>NZ_JBNFNU010000827.1:0-717 GCF_057364445.1 Xanthobacter sp. BG11Y11_SDJG | reverse complement strand
GACGCCTTGCGGCCGCAGCACCGCCAGCGGCGGCGGCGCGTCGCCCGCCAGCGGCCAATAGGGGTCGTCCTCGATCACCGGCACGTCGTGGGCCGCGGCGGTCTCCGCCAGTGCCCGGCGGCGGTCCACGGACAGGGTCCGGGCGGTGGGATTGGCGATGGTGGGCACCAGATAGAGCGCCTTCGGCGACAGGCGCCGGCAGGCCTCGGCGAGGGCGTCCGGATCCATGCCCTCGGCGTCGCCGGGGACCCCCGCCAGCGTCAGGCCGAGCTGCGCCGCCGCATTGCGCAGGCCGGGATAGGTGAGGGCCTCGCAGAGCACGGTGTCGCCCGGCCGCGCCAGGCTGGTGAGCAGGGCCGCAAGGCCCGCCTGGGCGCCGGGGGCGATGACGATGCGGTCGGAATCGAGCGCGCCGAAGGCGCCGGCGAGCCAGGCGGCGGCGGCGGCCCGTTCCGCCAGCGAGCCCGGCCCGGCATGGTAGGACATCAGCCGGTCGGCGCTGGAGCGGCGAATCACCTCGGCCAGGCCGTCGGCGATCAGGTCGGCGAGGCGCAGCCCGGCGGGCGGCGGCGGGATGTTCATGCTGAGGTCCACCGGCGGCCCGGAGCGGTCGCCGGCTGCGGCGACGAAGGAGCCGCGCCCGGTGACGCCTTCCAGCAAATGGCGCTGGCGCGCCTCGGCATAGGCGCGGGTGACGGTGGTGAGGTCGATGCCGAG
>NZ_JBNFNU010000826.1:0-717 GCF_057364445.1 Xanthobacter sp. BG11Y11_SDJG | reverse complement strand
GGCGCCGGCGAGCAGCGGCACCGCGCGCTCGGCGGCCGCCAGGTCCAACGGCGCCGCGGTGAAGACGGGAGAGATCGGGGTGTGGACCGCATCGCAATCGCCGGCGAGCACGTCATGGGCGAGCGAGAGGTGCACCGGCCCGCGCGGCTGCGACAGAGCCTCGGCGAGGCCGTGGCGCAGCGCATGGCCGAGATTCTGCGCGCTCGCGACGGTGAGAGAGAGCCGTGCCACCGGCCGCATGATCGATGTGTCGTCGAGGGTGAACTGGCTCGCGTCCTGGAACTCGCCGAGGCCCTCCATGGCGACGGGGATCTCGCCAGAGAGCACCAGCAGGGGCGAGGAATCGGTCTTGGCGGCGGCGACCGCGGTGGTCATGTTCGCGAGCCCCGGCCCGCCGATGCCCAGCACCGCGCCGAAGCGCCCGCTGGCGCGGGCATAGCCGTCCGCCATATAGGCGGCGCCGCCTTCGTGCGCGGCGACGATGGGGGTGAGCTTCGTCTGCCGGCCGAGCGCCGGCATGAAGGGGTCCACCAGCCCGCCCGGCACCATGAACAGGTGGTCCAGGCCTTCCGCTGCCAATGCGTCGAGAATGAAGTCGGTGCCGAGGGCCATGTCGTGTCCTCAGGTGTTGCCTTGGCGGCATGTGGCTGAAGCGGGGTTCGGCGCCGGGGGGCGCCGGACGCGGCGGGTCTGATCGGCCGGCGGCCGGCGCAGCGG
>NZ_JBNFNU010000825.1:0-717 GCF_057364445.1 Xanthobacter sp. BG11Y11_SDJG | reverse complement strand
CCCCCCGCCTCCCCCTGGCCGGGGATCGCCCGGCAGGCGTGGCGCGACGTGCTGCCGTTCCCGGGGCGCCTCGCCATGGCCTGGCGCGTCGCTCTGCTGTGCGCGCTCGTGGCGGGCGTCGCCATGCTCTTCAAGGTGCCGGAAGCGGCCATCGGCTGCTATCTCGTGATCTTCCTGGCGCGGCCGAACGGCGCGGAGTGCGTCGGGCAGGCGCTCGGCGTCATCCTGCTCGCGAGCGTGGTGGTGCTCGCCATGGCGCCGGTGATCCAGGCGACCGCGGAAAGTCCGCTGCTGCGCATCCTCGTGATCGCCGGCACCTCGTTCGTGTTCGTCTATCTGGGCGCGGCCTCGCAACTGGGGGAGATCGGCTCCATCATCGCCCTCGTCATCGCCTTCATCCTGACGCTGGTGGACCAGGTGCCGGCGGGCGAGGTGGTCACGCGCGGCCTGCTCTATGCGTGGCAGATGGCGGCCATGCCCATGGTGCTGATGGTCGTCTTCTACCTGGTGCTCGGCACCGGTCCCCACACCCTCCTGCGCCGCACCGTGGCGACGCGCCTGTCGCGCGCGGCGGGCGTGCTGGAGGGCGAGCGGGACGCGCGCGCAGCGCTAGCGGAGGAGGTGGCGCAGGGCACGGCGGAGAGCGCCAAGCAGGCGATGATGGCGCGCCTGTTCCATACCGCGCCGACGCGGCGGTGACCTGGCTCTCCGGCGCCG
>NZ_JBNFNU010000824.1:0-718 GCF_057364445.1 Xanthobacter sp. BG11Y11_SDJG | reverse complement strand
GCCGGCTCGGGCGCGGGCGCCGCGGCGGCCTCCAGCCATGCTTCAAACGCGGGTTCCGGCAGCGCGATCACCTCCAGCGCCATGACGGCGTGCGCGCCGCCGCAATATTCCGCGCACTGGCCGCGATAGATGCCGTCCCGCTCCGCCTTCACGTGAAGGATGTTGGTGCGGCCGGGGATCATGTCCCGCTTGCCGCCGAGCGCGGGAATCCAGAAGGCGTGGATCACGTCGGCGGCGTCGAGCACGAAGGTCACGGTGCGGCCGGTGGGGATGCGGATCTCGTTGGCGCCGGCGATGCGCCGGCGTCCGCGGTCACATAAGTGACGCGCCACCACCATTGCTCGCCCACCACCTCGATGCGCGGGCCGTCCGGCGCCGCGCCGGCGCGCTCGCGCATCATCATCAGGCCCGCCACCAGCAAGGCGGTCAGCACCACCAGCGGCACGGCGAGGCCGGCCCAGAGCACCGCGGTGCGCGAGGCGATGGCGCGGCGGACGGCTGGCGGCCCCGCGAGGGCCAAAGCGAGCGTGCCGAGCACCCAGGCGAGGATCACGCCGGCGCCGATGAACAGCACCATCGACAGGTGGAACACCTGCCGCGCCTCCAGTCCCGCCGGCGCCAGCATGGACTGGTCGCCCGCGCATCCGCCGAGGCCGAGCGCCAGAAGCAGCGGCACAGCAGCGGCGCGGGCGCTCATGGGCGCGGCCTCGTCCGTCGG
>NZ_JBNFNU010000823.1:0-719 GCF_057364445.1 Xanthobacter sp. BG11Y11_SDJG | reverse complement strand
GCCCCATTCGCCGCGCCGCGGCCGCGGCCGGGCATTGCCGCCGGTGGCGAGCGCCACCGCCACCGGCAGCGTCAGCAGCATGGCGAAACCGAACATGATCAGCGTCTCGTGCCAGCCGACCGTGTCCATCAGCCCGCGCGCCAGCGGCGGGAACAGGAACTGGCCGAACGAGCCGGCCGCCGTGGCAAGCCCGAAGCCGAGCGACTTCAGATGGTCCGGCAGGAGCTTGCCGAACGCCGCCAGAACCAGATTGAACGAGCAGGCCGAGAGGCCGAAGCCCACCAGCACGCCGGCGCTCAGATGCAGCACCAGCGGCGACTGCGCATAGGCCATCAGCACCAGGCCGGCGCCGTAGAGCAGCGCGCCCACCCACAGCACCCGCACGGTGCCGAAGCGGTCCGCCATGGCGCCGGCGAAGGGGGAGCCGACGCCCCACAGGAGGTTCTGGATCGCCACCGCCACGGCGAACACGTCGCGCCCCCAGCCGAATTCCTGCGTCATGGGCAGCAGGAACAGGCCGAACACCGAGCGCGGCCCGAATGTGATCATGCCGATCAGGCCGCCGGCGGCGATGATGACGACCGCGGGGAGAACAAGGCTGCGGCGCGGCGGGGACGGGGAGACGGGGGAAGCGGGAAGGGACGGACATGAAGGGCTCGCAGCGCGCCCGCGAGGGGCGCTCGCCGCGGCCGCCTCCGCGCCGGACGCCGCAGGCGTCA
>NZ_JBNFNU010000822.1:0-723 GCF_057364445.1 Xanthobacter sp. BG11Y11_SDJG | reverse complement strand
GGCGCAGCGCCCGTTCGACTTCTATGCCGGCGTGCTGGGGCGCGACGGCGGGCGGCGCGCCTTCTCGCCCGGCTCGGCCCGGAGGCGGCCGACGCGATCTCGGAATTCATGACGCTGGCGCGCACCTACGAGCAGTGGGAGGCAGCCAGCCTGCCCGGCTTCCTGGCCTTCCTGCGGCGCGGCGGCGCGGACGTGAAGCGCGATATGGAGAGCGCCCGCGACGAGGTGCGCGTCATGACCGTCCATGGCGCCAAGGGACTGGAGGCGCCGCTCGTCATCCTCGCCGACACGGTGGACATGCCGCGGCCGCCGGACCGAGGGCGGCTTCCTGAGCTGCCGCCGCATCGGGCGCGCCGGTGCCGGTTCTGGCGCCGCGCAAGAGCGAGGACCCGGCCGCGGTGGGCGCGGCGCGACTGCGCGAATCGGCGCGCGAACAGGAAGAGCATCGCCGCCTGCTTTATGTCGCCCTGACCCGCGCCGAGGATGCGCTGGTGGTGTGCGGGGCGGAGACGCGCCAGCCCGCCAAGGGCAAGGCCCAGCTGCCCGTCCGGACGGCGTGCTGGTACGACCTGGTGCGAGAGGCGCTGGCGCAGGAGGCCGAGGAAACCGAGGCCCTCGGCTTCGAGGGCACGGTGCTACGCTGGCGCAAGGGGCCGGGCCTCGGCCGTGCGGGCCCGCCCCTCGCTCCGGCGGAGGCTGCGGAGCCCCCGGTCGCCTTCGGCC
>NZ_JBNFNU010000821.1:0-723 GCF_057364445.1 Xanthobacter sp. BG11Y11_SDJG | reverse complement strand
GCCGCGTTCGGACCGGCCATCCTGCTCCTGGCCCGACTGGGCCTCAGGGCCAGCGAAGTCGCCAACCTCGACTTCGATGAGATCGACTGGGTGACAGGCCGCATAACCCTTGCTGGCAAGGCGCGGCGTGAGGAGCGCCTGCCGCTGACCCAGGAGATCGGGGACGCCATCCTCGCCTATATCGAGCGGGCGCGGCCACGGATCGCGACGACGCGGGTGTTCCTGACGGACACGGCGCCTGTCCGCCAGCTGAGCCGGATCGCCGTGAAGTGCATCGTGCGCCGCGCCCTCGACCGGGCCGGCGTCAAAAGTGTCCATCGCGGCGCCCACGTTCTGCGCCACTCCGCCGCGACGTCCATGCTGCGCAGCGGCCGAGACCTGCTCATCGCTGCGTGGTCGGAGCGTCTCGCCACATCAGCTCCGGCACAGCTGCGCGGTCGTCATGCTGCAGGCCACCCACGACATCCGGAAGGTTGCCCTGTGGCTTGGTCATGCCGACATCCGCACGACGGAGGCCTATCTCCGCATGGACCCCTCTGAAAAGCTGGAAGCGATCGAGGCGGTCATCCCGCCGGAGCTCAGGCGCGGCCGGTTCAAGGCACCGGATGCGCTGATCGCTTCCTTGCTCTCGGACCTGGAGGCACCGGCCGGATCGGAACGGGTCCGCACCTGAAGCGGCTCTCTCGCCCAATCGCCCCGGTCCTGCACCGGCATCGTGTTCGA
>NZ_JBNFNU010000820.1:0-726 GCF_057364445.1 Xanthobacter sp. BG11Y11_SDJG | reverse complement strand
GCCCCCGCCGCCCAGCGCACCGGTGCCGCCGCAGCCGCCCGAGGCCGCGGCTGCCGCCAATGCCCAGCTCTATTCGATGACGGACCTCGAATACATCTTCGGGCCGATCGCGCTCTATCCCGATCCGCTGCTGGCGATCCTGATGCCCGCCGCCGCCTTCCCGGACCAGATCGTCGCCGCCGACACATGGATCGAAGGCAATCCGCGGACCGTCGCCGCGCGCAACTTCGCCGCCATCGACAAGAAGCCGTGGGATTCCTCGGTGAAGGCGCTGGCGCGCTTTCCCGACGTCATCGCCCAGCTCGCCGATCACATGGAATGGACCGAATCCATCGGCTACGCCTTCGTGAACCAGCCGGAGGACGTGTCCAACGTGATCCAGATGCTGCGCGCCAAGGCGGAAAAGGTGGGGAATCTGAAGAGCAACGAGCAGCAGGTCGTGTCGACCCGGCAGAGCGGCGGGCGCGAGGTGATCTACATCGCTCCGGCCGATCCCGAGCGCATCTATGTGCCGACCTATGACAGCTCCAGCGCCTTCACCACCTTCGCCACCGGGGCGCTGCTGTTCGGCACCGGCGTGGCGGTGGGATCGTACTGGAACAACCGCTGGGGCTGGAACAATCGCGGCTGGAACACGGTGTGGGTGGTGCCGCCGGCTTGGCGCCGCCCGCCCCACTGGGGCTGGCGTCCCGGCACGCGGCCGCCGGCCTGGGGGCCGGGACCCTG
>NZ_JBNFNU010000819.1:0-726 GCF_057364445.1 Xanthobacter sp. BG11Y11_SDJG | reverse complement strand
TCACGCTCTTGGTGCGCTGGCGGGCCAGCGACACGGCGGCGTTCTCCACGTCCTCGAGCGCGGTCAGGACCGCGGCCTTGTAGGCGAGGAAGCTCTGGTCGCCCAGGCGGAGGCGAACCGCTATCCCTCCGTCAGCCTCACCGGCACCATCAACGCCACCGGCGCCCAGCTCGGCGACCTCGCCCGTTCCTCCTCCATCAGCTGGTCGTTCGGCCCGACGCTCTCGGTGCCGATCTTCACCGGCGGCCAGCTCAAGGCGGCGGTGGAACTGGCGGAGGCCGAGCGCGACCAGAGCTTCCTCGCCTACAAGGCCGCGGTCCTGACCGCGCTCGAGGACGTGGAGAACGCCGCCGTGTCGCTGGCCCGCCAGCGCACCAAGAGCGTGAAGCTCGCCGCCTCCGCCGCCGCCTATCGCGAGGCGGCGGGGCTCTCCCGCGCGCTCTACGAAGGCGGCGCGTCGAGCTTTCTCGACGTGCTCACCGCCGAGCGCGCGCTCTATGCGGCCGAGACCAGCCTGATCCAGAGCCGGGTCGCGACGGCCAAATACTACGTCGCCCTCCACAAGGCCCTCGGCGGCGGCTGGGACGGCGCGGTGGACACCTCCCGCCCGGAGGTGGTGGACCGCGACACCGGCCCGCGCTTCGCGCCGCTGCCCGTGGCGGCGACACAGTGACCGGATACGCGCCATGAACGCTTCCCCTCCCCTCGACCAGATCGGCACGGCGG
>NZ_JBNFNU010000818.1:0-728 GCF_057364445.1 Xanthobacter sp. BG11Y11_SDJG | reverse complement strand
CGCCGATGAGCGCCCCCACCCGCGGCGCCACCAGCGCCGCCACCAGCAGGCCGAGCGACAGCGATCCCATGATCCCTTGCAGCGGCCAGCCGGTATCGGCGGCAATGGCGGGAGCGAGCACGGCCAGCAGATAATAGGACGAGCCCCAGGCGAGGATCTGCACCACGCCGAGCGCGGCGATGGTGGCCCGTCCGGCGCCCGGGACCGGTGCGGGAGGGAGAGAGGGCGCGCCGGTCATCGAAGCCGTGCGCCGACGGGCGGCGCGCGGCACGCATCGCTTGCTGGCACCGCATCCCGCCCCACGATCCGCTCCCTGCTTGCCGCCTGTGTCCGGCTCTTAACAGCGATTCGCCTGCGTCACGAATGCGTTATCGGAAGAGCTCGGAGCCGCGCTGCGGCGCTCCGCTCATGGCTGCCGGCGGCGGATGCGCACATAGAGGGCGCCCTCGCCGCCATGGCGGCGCCCGGCTTCCTCGAAGCCCACCACGATCGCGCGCAGGTCCGGCTCGGCGAGCCAGAGCGGCACCGCGCGCCGGAGCACCCCGCGCGCACCCTCAAAGATTCCGCGATCGGCAACGGCGGCGCCGCGCTCGCCCTTGCCGGTGATGACGAGCACCACGCTCAGCCCGCCGGCCTGGGCCTCCTTGAGGAAGTGGCGCAGGGCGCCGGTGGGGCGGCGGCCTGGGTGAGCCCCGTGCAGATCGAGCCGCGCATCCACCGCGGCGCCG
>NZ_JBNFNU010000817.1:0-729 GCF_057364445.1 Xanthobacter sp. BG11Y11_SDJG | reverse complement strand
CCCTCGAAGCCGCCCGATGGGCGTGCGGGCGGCGCGACGATGAGATGGGATCAGATGCGCTCATTGCCTGGTTCTCCCTGTCTCAAAAAGCCCGCTCAGCGCGGCGGCATGCGCAGCGCGCCGTCGAGGCGGATGACCTCGCCGTTCAGCATGGTGTTCTCAAGGATGTGCCGCACCATGGCGGCATATTCCGCCGGCCGGCCGAGGCGGGGCGGGAACGGCACGGTCTTGCCGAGGCTGTCTTGAACATCCTGCGGCAGGCCGGCCATCATCGGCGTCTCGAAGATGCCCGGCGCGATGGTGACCACGCGCACGCCGAAGCGCGCCAATTCGCGCGCCGCCGGCAAGGTGAGCGCGGCGACGCCGCCCTTCGACGCCGCATAGGCCGCCTGGCCGATCTGCCCGTCATAGGCCGCGATGGAGGCGGTGTTGACGATCACGCCGCGCTCGCCCTCGGCGTCCGGCGCCTCCTTGACGATGGCGTCGGCGGCGAGGCGCAGCATGTTGAAGGTGCCGACGAGGTTGATGGCGACCGCGCGGGCGAAGCTGTCGAGCCGGTGCGGCCCCTCGCGCCCCACCACCTTCTCGCCGGGCGCGATGCCGGCGCAGTTGATAAGGCCGTGGACATGGCCGAACGCGTCGCGGGCGAGCGCCACCGCGGCGATGCCGTCGTCTTCGCTGGTCACGTCCGCGCGCTGGAAGCGGGCGGCCTCGCCCAGCTCGGCCGCG
>NZ_JBNFNU010000816.1:0-730 GCF_057364445.1 Xanthobacter sp. BG11Y11_SDJG | reverse complement strand
CGCGCCCACATGGGGGCCGGCGGCGGCGACGCGGGAAGCCGCCGTCGGCCGGCGCACCGGTCCCGCCCATCGAAGGCAAGGGGGGCGTTCATCGTGCGCCCTCTTGGTCCGCCGCGCGGGCGGCGGCCTCGATGGCATCGACGATCGCCTCGTAGCCGGTGCAGCGGCAGTAATTGCCGGAAATGGCGTCGCGGATGTCCGCGCGCTCAGGCACGCCGCCGCGCTCCAGGAGCGCGAACGCGTTCACCAGCATGCCGGGGGTGCAGAAGCCGCACTGGAGCGCGTTGCGCGCATGGAAGGTCTCCTGAAGCCGGGCCAGCGCGCCGCGCGCCACGAGGCCCTCCACGGTCTCCACCTGCCGGCCCTCCGCCTGCACCGCGAAGACGAGGCAGGCATGCACGGGCGCGCCGTCGAGCAGGACCAGGCAGGCGCCGCAGGCGCCCATCTCGCAGCCCACATGGGTGGCGGTGAGCTCCAGCTCGATGCGCAGGAAATCGGCCAAAGTGGTGCGCGGCGCCACCATGCGGGCCACCCGCGCGCCGTTGACGGTGAGCGCAAGCGGCATGAGGTCCGGTGCCGGCAGGGTCCATTGGCCCGCTCCAGCTTGCGGATGAGCCGGCCCAGCAGCACGCGGGCGAGGTGGCGCGCATTGGCGGCGGGGATTTCGGCGTCGTCCATTGGGTCGATGTTCGGCATCGAGCGCGCGCTGGGCGGCGGCGATCGCGTCGGG
>NZ_JBNFNU010000815.1:0-730 GCF_057364445.1 Xanthobacter sp. BG11Y11_SDJG | reverse complement strand
GCCAGCGCCTCGATCAGCGGCGCGAGATGGGCGCGCAGGAGCCGGAGCACCGGCGCCGCACCCGCCGCGCTGGCGCACCGCACCACGAAACCGGACGGCGCGCCGCCCCGCCCCATGAGGATGCCCATTCGGCAATGTCCGGAAGCGGCGCGAGCCGGCCCGTGAATGTGGCGGCCAGCACAGGCGGCACCAGGCGTTCCAGATAGACCTGCAGCCACAGGGATGCGACCGCCCGGCGGTCGCCACCGCCGATCGATGCCGAAAAGCAGGCGACGACCTCCGCCAGCCGGCCCGGCGCCAGCAGCCACGGCCCGGGCATGGCGCCGCCCGGTCCCGGCGGGGTCCACAGGCAGCGGTTCACATAGGCGTAGGCGCCGGCATGGGCCGCCGGAAGCACCTCGACGGGACCTTGGGGCACCGGCATCACGACCGCCGCGCCATCAGCCAGAGGAAATAGGGCGCGCCCAGCAGCGTGCACAGCAGACCGGCTGGAATCTGCCACGGAAAGGCGAGCATGCGCCCGGCCAGATCGGCCGTCGCCATGAGGGTGCCGCCGATCAGCGCACCACCGATCCCCTGCGTCAGCGGGCGGGGTCGAGCCCAGCAGGCGCGCCATGTGCGGGGCCAGCAGCCCGGCGAAACTGCAGCGGTCCCACCACCAGCGTGCGGCCGCGGTCGCGGCCGAGGCGGCGAGCAGGATCATCAGCCGCGCGGGCGGCACCGGCACGCC
>NZ_JBNFNU010000814.1:0-732 GCF_057364445.1 Xanthobacter sp. BG11Y11_SDJG | reverse complement strand
CGGCGCGCACGGTGGCGCCGGTGGCGATGCCCGTCGTCCACCATCACCACCGTCCGGCCGGCGATGGCGCACGCCGCCGCGCGCCGATATAAGCGCGCGCGCCGGCGCTCGATCTCTTCCAATTCGCGCGCGCACACCGCCTCGAACGCCGCGCGCGTCACCCCCGATTCGGCGATGATGTCGTCGTTGCGCACCACGATGGGTGCGGCGCCGTCCACCACGGCGCCCATGGCCAGTTCCTCGGCGCCGGGCACGCCGATCTTGCGCACCAGCACCAGATCGAGCGGCGCACCGAGCGCCTGCGCCACCTCGGCCGCCACCGGCACGCCGCCGCGCGGCAGCGCCAGCACCACCGGCGCCTCGTCTTTTCAGATGCACGAGCGCGGCGGCGAGCTGGCGCCCCGCCGCCCGGCGGTCGGCGAAGGGCGGGCTCATGGCGCCTTCCAGTCGTCGGTGCGGCCGAGCAGATGCCGCTCGAACCAGCGGGTGGCGAGGGCGATCACCTCCTCCAGCGCGCCGGGCTCGGGGAAGAGATGGCTCGCGCCGGGCACGATCTTCAGCGCCTTGTCGCAGGTGAGGCGGCCGAAACGCCTCGGCGTTCAGTTCCAGCACGGTCTCGTCGGCGCGCCGACGATCAGCAGCGTCGGCGCGGCCACCGCGCCGAGCGCCTCCCAGGCGAGGTCCGGACGTCCGCCGCGCGCGACCACCGCCGAGACGAGGTCGCCGAGCCGC
>NZ_JBNFNU010000813.1:0-732 GCF_057364445.1 Xanthobacter sp. BG11Y11_SDJG | reverse complement strand
GCTCGGCGGCAGCCGTTCGGGCAGCGCGAGGCGGAGCCTGGAGGCGCGGCTCGCCGCGGCGCAGGCGGCCTGCCGCCGCGCCGAGGCGGAGAGCCAAGCAAAATCGCGCTTCCTCGCCGAGATGAGCCACGAGCTGCGCACGCCGCTCAACACCGTCATGGGCTTTTCCGAGATGATGGCGCAGGAGGTGCTCGGCCCGCACCGCATCCCCGCTTATGGCGGCTATGCGCGCGACATCCTCGCCTCGGCGCGGCATCTGCTGGCGCTTGCCGACGATCTGCTCGACCTCGCGCGCATCGAGAGCGGCCACCGGGTGCTGCTGGAGACCTCGGTGCGGCTCGATCTGCTCGCCCGCGAGACCCTCGCCATGATGGCGCCGGAGGCGAAGCGGCGCGGCATCGCGCTGCACGCGGACGGCGCGCCGCTGCGCCTGTGGGCGGACGAGCGGGCGCTCAAGCAGATGCTGCTCAACCTCATGGGCAATGCGGTGAAGTTCACGCCGCGGCGGCGAGGTCCGCCTCGGCCTTTTGGGCTTTTCTGACGGCCTGCCCGTCGTCCGCGTGGAGGACACCGGGCGGGGGCTGGCCGAGCGCGAACTGCCGCTCGACGACGCGCGCCACCGCGAGAGCCGGGTGGACCTTTCCTCCGGCCGGGGCGCGGGGCTCGGCCTCGCCATCGTCGAGGGCCTCGCCGCGCTCCATGGCGGCAGCCTCGCGCTGACGCGGCGCGCCG
>NZ_JBNFNU010000812.1:0-733 GCF_057364445.1 Xanthobacter sp. BG11Y11_SDJG | reverse complement strand
GCCACGCGAGCACGTCGCCGGCGTCGTGGCCGAGCGTGTCGTTCACCCGCTTGAAGCGGTCGAGGTCCAGCAGCAGCACCGCGAGGGCGCTGTCGCCCGCGCGCCAGCGCCCCAAGGCGGCGGCAAGATGCGCCTCGGCGCTGGTGCGGTTGGCGAGGCCCGTGAGCGGATCGTGCATGGCGGCGAAGGCGAGCTCCGCCTCCGCCGCCTTGCGGCGTGAGATGTCGCGCACCGAGGCCACATAGCCGTCCGCGCGCCGGTCTCCTTGTCGCGGTGAGCTTGAGATAGGCCTCCATCCAGACATAGGAGCCGTTCTTGTGGCGCTGGCGGTTCTCCGCCCGCGCCAGCTCGATGCGGCCCGCGCGCACCTCCTCCATGAGCAGGCGGAACTCGGGCAGGTCGTCGGGATGCACGATCTCCGCCGCGCGCCGGCCCACCATCTCCTCCGGCGCATAGCCCAAAAGATCGCGCACCGAGGGGGAGATGTAGAGCCGCACCCCGTCGAGATTGCCGCGCACCAGCGTGTCGGTGTTGTGCTCGGTGAGGAGGGCATAGAGGTCGCGCTGCTCGCTCGCCTCGCGCTTCCTCGGCCAGCGCCGCCAGATGCGCCGAGACGACGCGCCCCACATCCTTCAGCAGCGCGCGCCCGCCGGTGTCGAGGGCGGCGCCCGCCAGGCTCCAGGTGACCACCAGGCCCGCCCCGTCGGCCAGCGGCACGCCGGCCATCACCCCG
>NZ_JBNFNU010000811.1:0-736 GCF_057364445.1 Xanthobacter sp. BG11Y11_SDJG | reverse complement strand
ACCGCTCGGCCTCGCGGCCCGAGCCCGGCCGCAGCCCGTGATCGACGGTAAAGCAGCCCCAGCATGGGGCCGGCGCCGCGGGCCTTGCGCCAGCGCGCGGCGAGCACGGCAAGCGCGGTGGAATCGGGCCCTCCGGAGACCGCGATCAGGATGCCCGGATGGTCCAGGAACGGGGCGAACAGGCCGTCGAGTTCGTCATCGCCGATCGGCTCGGCGCGCGCGCCGCGCAGCCCCCGTAACGCAGGATCGCCGTCAGCAGCCGACACGCTTGTGCTCCCGCTCGACCGCCTGGCGCACGGCGGCCTGCGCGCGGGGATACTTGCGCTCCACCTCGGACAGGGTGGCGCAGGCGGCCTCCTTCTCGCCGAGGATGGCGAGCGACTGGCCGACGCGCAGCAGCGCCTCCGGGGCGCGCAGGGAGTTGGGATACTTCACCGTCACGTCCAGGAACGAGTTCGCCGCATCCTTGTAGTTCTTCTGCAGGAACAGGCTCTCGCCCAGCATGAAGGTGGCGTCGGGGACGACGCGGTCAGTGCCGCCGGCCTGGGTGATCTGGCGGAAGGTCTGCTCGGCGCCGGCATAGTCCTGGCGCTGGATCTGCGCCTGTCCGGCATCGTAAAGCTCGCGCGGCGTGGCGCCGGGGCCGGGCAGGGACGCCGACCTGGGCTCCCGCCGGTCCCACCGGCGGGCGCACGAGCCGGCGGAGGAACTCGCCGGCGAACCGAGCGGCTGGGGG
>NZ_JBNFNU010000810.1:0-741 GCF_057364445.1 Xanthobacter sp. BG11Y11_SDJG | reverse complement strand
CGGCCGCCAGCGGGAAATGCGCCGCGGCCCGCCTCCATCTCGAACGCGCCGAGCACCGAGGCGCACCGCGCCTCCAGCTCCCGCGCCAGCTCCGCGTCGGGCAGGCCGATGAGGCGCACCGCCTCGCGGTCGTCCACCACGCAGACGATGGAGGAGCGGTTGCCCGGCAGCGGCGCCAGCGTGAAAGGGCCGGTCTCGGTGTGGAATTCGGTGGAGGTGTCCTCGTGCGGCCGCGCATGGCGCACCGTGGCGGTGAAGGCCACCTGGGGATACTCGCGCCGCCGCATGGAGATGCCGCAGGCCTCGCGCACCCGCGAGCCGCGCCCGTCCGCCGCCGCGACCAGCCGGGCAGAGAGCGCCGTGCCGTCCTCCAGCGTCAGCCGGGCTGCATCGGCGCCCACCTCCAGGCCGGTGAGCGAGGTGCGGAAGATGGCGAGCGCCGGCTCCGCCTCGGCGGCCTTGAGGAGGCCGAGGCGGAGATCGTCATTGGCGAGGTTGTAGCCGAAGGCGTCGAGGTCGATCTCGGCGGAGCGGAACGTCACTTCCGGCGCGCGCAGTAGGCGCCGCGTGGCATCGACGATCCGCATGTCCCGCAGCGGCGCCGCCTTCGGCGCCACCTCGTCCCACACGCCGAAGTCCTTGAGGATGCGCACCGAGCCGTCCAGCAGCGCGGTGGTGCGGTGGTCGGCGCCGGCGCGCCGGGCCGGTGACGAGGGCGGTGGGAACATCCGCCCGCGCGAG
>NZ_JBNFNU010000809.1:0-742 GCF_057364445.1 Xanthobacter sp. BG11Y11_SDJG | reverse complement strand
GCGCCGCGCAAGAACTACACCTACAAGTCGTTCGACGTGGACGGCGCCTATATCGCCATGACGTTCGACGACGGGCCGAGCCCGGAGACCACGCCGCGGCTGCTGAAGATGCTGCGCGATCGAAACATCAAGGCCACTTTCTTCGTGCTCGGCAACATGGCGGCCAAGCACCCCGAACTGCTCAAGATGATCGCCGACGAGGGTCACGAGATCGGCAGCCATTCCTGGAGCCATCCCCAGCTCACCCGCATCAGCCAGGCGGCGCTGGACAAGGAGCTCGGCAATACCACCGAAGTGATCCTTCAGGCCACCGGCAAGCGGCCGATCTATCTGCGCCCGCCTTACGGCACCATGAAGCCGGCGCTGCGCACCCTGATCGAGGAGAAATACGGACTGACCATCGTCAACTGGTCGGTGGACCCGAACGACTGGAAGAACCGCAACAGCCAGGCCGTCTATGACGCCATCATGGCGCAGGTGAAGCCCGGCGCCATCGTGCTCTCGCACGACATCTACGCCACCACCGTGGATGCCATGCCCCGCGTGCTCGATGACCTCGCGACCAAAGGCTACAAGTTCGCCACCCTGTCGCAGATGGTGGCCATGGACAAGCCGCTGAAGGCGCCCGTGGTCGCCGCTCTTCCCAAGCCGAACGGGCAGCAGAAGCCGAAGCCGGCCACGGCCGCCCGGCCGGACGGGGCGAAACCCGCCGCGCCGAAGCCCGCCACCGCCGCGCCCCCGG
>NZ_JBNFNU010000808.1:0-751 GCF_057364445.1 Xanthobacter sp. BG11Y11_SDJG | reverse complement strand
CCCACCGATGCCGCGCCTGGCGCGCCCGGCGGAACGGTCTCCGGCGGTGCCCCGCCGCAGGCGCCAGCTCAGGCGGCGAGCCCGATCCCGGCGGATGCGCCCAGCTATTCGGTGAGCGATCTCGAATACATCTTCGGCCCGATCGCGCTCTATCCCGACCCGCTGCTGGCGGTGCTGATGCCGGCGGCGGCCTTTCCGCAGCAGATCGTCGCGGCGAACCAGTGGATCACCGACAACCGGGCCGCGGTGAAGGCGTCCGACTTCTCGGCCGTGGACAAGATGGACTGGGACAGTTCGGTGAAGGCGCTGGTGCGCTTTCCGGACGTGGTCGCCATGCTCGCCACCCACATGGAATGGACCGAATCCATCGGCTACGCCTTCGTGCGCCAGCCGCAGGACGTCTCCACCGTGGTCCAGATGCTGCGCGCCAAGGCGCAGGAGGTGGGCAACCTCAAGAGCACGCCGCAGCAGCAGGTCACCACCCGGCAGGAGAACGGGAAGCAGGTGATCTACATCGCGCCCACCAATCCGGAGACCATCTACGTCCCCACCTATGACAGCTCCACCATCTTCACGACCGCGGCGGTGGGGGCGCTGGCGTTCGGCACCGGCGTTCTCGTGGGCTCGGCCTGGAACAACAATTGGGGCTGGAACAACCGCTATTGGAACAATGTCTGGGTGGTGCCGCCGCCTGGCGCCGCCCGCCCCCATTGGGGCTGGGGGTCCGGCAGCGCCGCGCCGCCGGCGTGGG
>NZ_JBNFNU010000807.1:0-752 GCF_057364445.1 Xanthobacter sp. BG11Y11_SDJG | reverse complement strand
CTGATGGCGGCCATGCGCCACGGCGCGCTCGGCGGCGGCAAGCGCCTGCGCCCGTTTTTGGTGCTGGAGAGCGCGGCCCTGTTCGGCATCGCGCCGCAGGCGGCGGTGACGGCGGCGGCCGCGCTGGAGTGCGTCCACTGCTATTCACTGATCCACGATGATCTGCCCTCCATGGACGACGACGACCTGAGGCGCGGGCGCCCCACCGTCCACCGGGCGTTCGACGAGGCCACCGCCATCCTCGCCGGCGACGGCCTGCTCACCCTCGCCTTCGACCTCTTGGCGGGCGAGGATGCCCACCCGAGCGCGGCGGTGCGCATCGCTCTGGTGCGGACGCTGGCGCGGGCGGCGGGCATCGGCGGCATGGTGGGCGGGCAGATGCTCGACCTCACCGCCGAAGGCCGCTTCGACGGCGGCACGCCGCTCGCGCTCGACCTCGGCGCCATCCGCGACCTCCAGGCCATGAAGACCGGCGCGCTGCTGGTCGCCGCGTGCGAGGCGGGCGCGCTGCTCGGCGAGGCCGACGCGGATGCGCGCGCGGCGCTCACCGCCTATGGGCGGGCGCTCGGCGCGGCATTCCAGATCGCCGACGACATCCTCGACGTGGAAGGCAGCAATCGAGGCGGTGGGCAAGAGCGTGGGCAAGGACGCGGAGGCCGGCAAGGCGGACGCTGGTCTCCACCCTCGGCCTCGACGAGCGCGCGGCGTGCTGGCGGACCTGGTCGCCGAGGCGCAAGCGGCGCTCGCCCCGT
>NZ_JBNFNU010000806.1:0-752 GCF_057364445.1 Xanthobacter sp. BG11Y11_SDJG | reverse complement strand
CCGGCGATGGCCTCAGCCCGGGGGCGCCGCTCTCGTCCACCTCGGCACCGGCGATGCCGGCAGCCTCCAGCACGGCCGACACCGTCTCTCCCCCGTGCGGATCAGGTGCGCCGCCACACGCGCCGCGCCGCCTCGGCGTCGCGGGCGTGCAGCGCCGCCATCAGGGCCGTGTGCTCGCCCACGGATTCCTCCCAGCGGAACGGGTCGATGATCGCCATGTAGCGGCCGCGACGGGCGCGCAGCATAAGGCTTGCATGGGTGGCGATGAGGATCGGATTGTCGCTGGCCCGCACCACCGCGTCGTGGATCAGCGTGTTGAGTTCGAAATAGGGATCCTTTTCCTGGCGATCGTAGTGAGCGCACATGCGCATATGCAGATCATCGAGCCGCGCCAGTTCGTCGGTGCCCATGCGCTGGGCGGCGAGCTCGGCCGCCAGGCTCTCCAGCCCGGCGATCACCTCGAACAGCCGTGCCGCCTCCTGGGGCGTGAACGACATGATGCGCGCGCCCTTGTTCTGGGAATTTCCACCAGGCCTTCCGCCTCCAGCAGCTTCAGCGCCTCGCGCAGCGGCGTGCGGGAGACGTCGAGGCTCTGGCACAGGCTGCGCTCGACGATGCGTGCGCCGGGCGGCAGCGTGCCGCGGATGATCTGGTCGCGCAGCAGGTCCGCCACCTGCCGGGCGAAGGGCACCCGGCGCGAGAGCGGCGCGGGCTTCGGGGCCGGGGTCTTGCGGGAAGCCTCGGCGCTCGGC
>NZ_JBNFNU010000805.1:0-756 GCF_057364445.1 Xanthobacter sp. BG11Y11_SDJG | reverse complement strand
CGCCACGTCCGCTCCCGCCCCGGTGCGGCGCGGCGCGGCGGGAACGCCGTCGAACAGGCCCATGGCGCCTTCGGCCACCAGCAGTTCGGCCCCCTGCGCCGCCTCGGCCGCAAGCGCGTCGAGCAATGCGGGCGGCATGGCCCAGCTGTCGAGGTTGAGGCCCTCCCGGCCGGTAGCCGCGGCGTGGAAGGCGGGGTCGATGTAATCGGGGCCGGTCTTCACCGCCCGCACCTTCACACCGCGCTGGGCGAAGGCGGCGAGCAGCGCCAGCGTCACCGTGGTCTTGCCCGAGCCCGAGCGGGGCGCGCCGATGAGGAAGCCGCGCGCGCTCATGCTGCGGTCCCGCCGGCCGAAGGCCCTTCAAAGGCAGGGCCTTCGGGCCTATCACTCAGGCCATGAGCGTTGCGCCCGAATCCGATGGCCCGTCCGATCCGGAACCCGGCGGCCCGCATCTGCGGCGCGGCTGGACCACGGGCACCTGCGCCGCCGGTGCCGCCAAGGCCGCGTTCGCGGCCCTGGTGACGGGCGCCTTCCGGATCCGGTGGAGGTTCAGCTTTCCGGGCGGGGCGCGGCCCGCCTTCGCTCTGGCGCGGCAGGACCTGGGCGAGGAGAGCGCCACTGCCGGCATCGTCAAGGATGCTGGCGACGACCCGGACGTGACCCACGGCGCCCTGGTGCTCGCCACGGTGCGACGCGGCACGCCGGGGCGCCGGCGCACGTCCGCGCGGGCGGAGGGGTCGGCACCGCGTCAGCCCG
>NZ_JBNFNU010000804.1:0-756 GCF_057364445.1 Xanthobacter sp. BG11Y11_SDJG | reverse complement strand
TGCGCCGTGCCAGGCGGGCGCCGGGCCGGCGGGGTTGCGCTCGCGCCGCTCCTCATCACCGCCCTGGCGCTGGCCGGCTGCAGCGTCGCCGACAAGCTCTCCACCATCGATCCGGAACTCGGCGTGTCGGCCAGCCCCAAGGTGGTGGCGGACGGCGATCCGGTGCCGAAGGGCGGCGGTTACTACAAGCTCGGCAAGCCGTACACGATCGGCGGCAAGCAATATGTGCCGCAGGACAATCCCAATTATGTCGCCGAGGGCACGGCGTCCTGGTACGGAAAGGGCTTCCACGGCCGCAAGACCGCCAATGGCGAGATCTTCGACATGCAATCGGTCTCCGCCGCCCACAAGACGCTGCCGATGCCGTCCTACGTGCGGGTGACGAACCTCTCCAACAAGCGCTCCATCATCGTCCGCGTGAACAATCGCGGCCCCTATGTGGGCGACCGCCTGATCGACCTGTCCTACCGCACCGCCGAGCTTCTCGGCTTCGCCGGCAACGGCATCGCCAAGGTGCGGGTGGAATATGTCGGCCGGGCGCCGATCGACGGCTCCGACGACACGCGACTCGCCCTGACCCTGCGCGACGACGGCAAGCCGGCCGAATTGAACGGCAATACCGGCGTCATGGTCGCTTCCGCCCGGCCGTCGTGCCGGACGTGAGGAGAGCGTGCCGCGCGGCGCAGGGCGTGCCCGCTGCCCCTGAGCCGGCCGTACGGATCTGGGCGACGCCGGCCGGGTCGCCGCGCGCCGACG
>NZ_JBNFNU010000803.1:0-757 GCF_057364445.1 Xanthobacter sp. BG11Y11_SDJG | reverse complement strand
CCCCGCCGCCCCGCGCGGCGCATCCACCGAGCCGCGCGCGCGGCGTCTCGGCGGCGCGCTCGCGGTGATCTTCTGGTGCGCCTGCGGCATCACCGCCGTGCCGCTGGCGCTGATCTTCTCGGTGATCGCCAATGTGGGCGTGGAGGGCGCCACGGCCCTGCTGCTGGACGGCGTGCGCGGCCCCGGCCTCTCGGCCGAGCTGCTGCGCCTCGGCCTGTTGCCGCAGGCGGTGCTGTTCGTGTGGGCGCTCGCCATGGTGCTGCTGACGGTGGCCCGCTCGCGCCACGCGCTCACCGTGGTGCCGTGGCTGATGGTGGCCTGGGTCGTGGTCTCGGCCTACGCCCAGTTCTCGATCCGCTCGGTGCTCCAGCAGGGCGCGGTGGACACCATGGACTTCGCCGCCCTGTTCCCCAATCTGCTGCTCCAGGCGGCCACCGCCGCGGCGGTGTTCGGCTATTTCGCCGAGGGCCGCCGGCCGAAGGAGTATTATGTGCGCTGAGGCGCGCGCAGGCCGAAGCGGCCGGGCGCAAACGGCGCCGGATCGGTGAAGGGCGTCGCCCCGGTCATCATCTCCGCCAGCAGACGGCCGGTGACGGGACCCAGTGTCAGCCCCCAATGGCCGTGGCCGAAGGCGAGATGCAGCCCGCCGATGCCCGGCGCCGGCCGATCACCGGCTTGGAATCGGGGAAGGCCGGGCGGCGGCCCAGCCACGGCTCGGCCTCGCGCACCGCACCGAGCGGCAGCAGCTCGCGCGCAT
>NZ_JBNFNU010000802.1:0-759 GCF_057364445.1 Xanthobacter sp. BG11Y11_SDJG | reverse complement strand
ATGCGGCTTGCGGCGCGGGGGCGCGAAGACGCCGCCGAGATCGCCGAGCGCCTCGCGCACGCGCCGTCCGTGGACGTGGCGCCGGATCTGGTGATCGAAAACGTGGGTTCGCCGGAGACCGCGGCGAGCGGCTGCGCGCCTTCATCGCCGCGCTGCTGGCAACCGCCGGTCCGGCCGGCGGCTGAGCGCGCCGGCTACTGCCGGTAATGCTGGATGCGCGTGGTCCGCAGGCCGGGGAGGCCGTGACGGTCGATGGACGCCTGCCAGGAGAGGAATTCGTCGACGGTGAGCGTGTAGCGCTTGCAGGCTTCCTCAAGCGACAGCAGCCCGCCGCGCACGGCCGCGACCACTTCCGCCTTGCGGCGGATGACCCAGCGTCGCGTGTCCGGCGGCGGCAGATCCGCAATGGTCAGCGGTCCCCCGTCCGGTCCGATCACGTATTTTACTCTGGCCCGATAGGCATCGGTCATCGGTACGCCACCTGTTACTCGTTCCCAACCCGGACTGAGCGTGACAGCAGCGCATGAAAATTTCCTAAAGGACGGAGAGAAAAGAGTTTTTACTTCTATTAATGGGCGATGAACATTTGGTTGTTGAAGCGTAAACAGACGGCACACCGCGCGTATTGCCAAATGAAGACATCCACCGCGCAAGATGTCGGTCGGCCGATCCGATGACGACTCCCAGACGGGGCTGGACGGGTGCGCCATTCCGGGCCGGCGCAGCGCGCGCCGCGGGCGCGCGACGGGCGCGTGGTCT
>NZ_JBNFNU010000801.1:0-763 GCF_057364445.1 Xanthobacter sp. BG11Y11_SDJG | reverse complement strand
TCGGCGGGGGTTCTGCTCCGCATAATTGCGAGGGTGGAAGGCGGGCGCCCCGCGGGAAGCGGAGCGCCCGTGGCCGGTCATCGCGACCAGATGAGCTTGTGCTCGCCCTTGTCGCCCTGGACCAGGGAGGCGTAGACCGGCGCCGTGAAGGACGGATCGTCGAGCTTGAGCGAGAGGTATTCGGTGCCCGTCTCGCGGGCGGTCCGGCTCCAGCCGGCGCCGAACTCGACGCCGTTGGCGGTGACGCGATAGTCGGGCGCCTTGTCGGTGTCGCGGTCGCAGGGCTTGATGGTGGCCTTGACGTTGAGGGTGAGGGTCTTGATCGTCCCGGCATAGGCGCCGTTCTCGTCGCGGGTGAAGGTGCCGATCTGAGCCATTGTCATATCTCCTGAGAGTTGCCCGAAGCCGCCCGATGAGGCCTCGATGGCGGTCGAGAGGCGACGGACCGGACGGCTGCACCCCTTGTGGGCCGCAGCGGCAGCGGAGGACGGTGGCAGCCGAGCTTGTTGTCCCGCGAGGAATGACCGCTTGCGGTCAGGGGAAGAAGGTCGGCGGAGCCGTTGCAGGCCAAGGCCGAACCGGCGCCAGACCAGCCCGGAAGAGAGGCCGCCTGGGGGCTTCGCCGCATGATCGGCAGAGATCGACGCAGGCGGTCGGCACCTCATCAGCACGTCGGCGACGCCAGCGCGTCATCCTCCCGCGGTCACCGACGCCAGCCTCCGAGCCAACGACACATGCCCCGCCCGATACGGCACAGACCGTG
>NZ_JBNFNU010000800.1:0-771 GCF_057364445.1 Xanthobacter sp. BG11Y11_SDJG | reverse complement strand
CCGCGCCCGCCCGCAAGCGGCCAAGGGCGCCTGACCGGCACGGCCACAACGCCGCGTCCACCGGGGGCCGCGGTCGGATCCTCCCGCCGCGCCTTCATCCTACCATGTGGTCAGTTCGGCGATCCGCTTTGCGCATGGCGGCCGGAAGCGCCGGGAACCGCTCCGGCGCGACGAAGTCCCGTTCACGATAGGGCGGCTTGGCCTTGGCGCCGCCTGCAAACACCTTCGCGCCCGAGGCGGTCATGACGATGTCGCCCCGCCGGAGCGTGGGATCCTCGGTGATGTCCACGTAATGCATGCCCCCCGCGCGGCCGCCGCCGGTGCAGCTGCAGTCGGGAACCAGGCGCTCGCGATAGACGAAGGCGGTGGCGAGGGAGGTATAGGTCTTCCCACTGGCATTGACCGCGCCGTCGATCGCCTTGTCCGAGGAATATGTATAATAAACGTCCATCTTGGCCGCCGGGCAGAAGCTGCTGCACTGCGCCAGTGCTGCGGGTGCGTTGCCGGTATCCGGACGGCCCTGGAGGGGGAAGTAGCGTCCGTCGCAGGTGCGCACGCAGAACGCATAGCTGCCGACCCCGCCCCGCGCCGGCCTCTCGCCCACCCCCTCGCCATAGCCCTCGCCCGAACGCCCGCCCGGAGTGATCGTGATGGAGGGGCGCCCGTCATTGGGCACAGAGCGCGGGCCGAAAAGCGCGGAGAAGAAGTCGATCGGCGGCGCATAGGCCTGCGGCGCGGCGTGGCGCACGGGAGCGGGTGCTGGCGCCGGGC
>NZ_JBNFNU010000799.1:0-774 GCF_057364445.1 Xanthobacter sp. BG11Y11_SDJG | reverse complement strand
CGCCCGCCCCAGCCGGCGCGGCCCAGGCGCCGGCCGTGCCGGATTCGCCCGTGGCCGGTGCCCCCGCTCCGGCTGCCGGCCAGCAGCAGACCTATTCGGAAGCCGAGCTCCAGCAGCTGCTGGCGCCCTATGCGCTGTATCCCGATACGCTGCTGGCGCAGATGCTGCCGGCCACCGTCTATCCCATCGAGCTGGTGCAGGCGCAGCGCTGGCTGGAGCGCAACAAGGCGGCGGTGAAGAAGGGCAATTTCTCCGGCGTCGACAGCCAGAGTTGGGATCCCTCGGTGAAGGCGCTGGCGCGCTTTCCCACCGTGATCGCCAAGCTCAACGAAAACCTCGACGCCACCACCGCCCTCGGCAGCGCCTTCGTCTACCAGCCGGAGGACGTGAGCGTCGCCATCCAGGTGCTGCGCGCCAAGGCGGAGGCCAACGGCGCGTTGAAGACCAACAAGCGCCAGAACGTCACCACCCGCAGCGAGAACGGGCGGAACACCATCTACATCACCTCGGCCGATCCGAACGTGGTGTATGTGCCGTATTACGACACCGACATCTATACGATCGCCGGCCTGGGGCTGCTGACCTTCGGCGCCGGCGTGGTGGTGGGCAATGCCTGGTGGGGGTCCTGGAACTGGTGGAACGGCTGGGTCTATCCGCCGGTGTGGCCCGAGCTATCCCCGGCTGGCGGCCGTGGGTGGGACCGCGGCCGCCTTGGCCCCGGACCCGGTCCCTGGCCGGGTCCCGGACCTTGGCCCGGTCCGCGCCCCGGTCCCT
>NZ_JBNFNU010000798.1:0-782 GCF_057364445.1 Xanthobacter sp. BG11Y11_SDJG | reverse complement strand
ACCGGCCGAGCACGCCGCCCGCTTGCGAGCGCCTCAGCCGCCGCGGCGCCAGGCGGAGGGGGTCGGTGCCGGAAGCGGGCGCGGAAGGTGGCGGTTGAATAGGAGAGGTCGCCGGAAGCCGGTCTCGAACGCCACCGCGCTCACCGGCCGCCCGCCCTCCGGCCCCATGGCGGCGAGCGCCGCGTGCGCGGCGATCAGGCGCTGCTCCAGCACGTAGGCCGAGAAGGTAGTGCCCTCCGCCTGGAACTGCTTCTGGATCGCGCGCGGCGTCACCCCCACGAGCCGCGCCACCATGTCGAGGCTGAGGTCGCGGCGCTTCAGATGCGGGGCGATCGCGCCCTTCAGCGCCGCGAGCCGGTCCGGTTCGGAGGCGGCGTCGTCGGGGAAGAACACCACCCGCGCGAGGTCGCGCATATGCGCGCTCGCCAGCGCCGCATGGCGCTCGCTCTTGAGCGGGATCAGGCCCTGCATGACCGCGCCGGCATAGTGCACCAGCAGCAGCAGGCTGGCCTGGTCGGCGGCGGCGAACGGCAGCGGCCGGCGCGCCTCGGCCTCCCAGATGTCGGGCGGAATCATGAGGTGATCGACCCGCGTGCCGTCGCCGGCCGTGTAGGAGAACGGCAGCGCCAGCGACAGGAGCGCCCCTTGGCGGTCCTCGAGCACGATCCGGCGGCCGCACTGCTCCACCGGCAGGCGCCCGCCCACCGGTCGCAAAAGGATGAAGCCCGCAGCGCCGCCCGCCGGCGCACGGCGCGCAAGCGGGGCGCCGGCGGCGAAGCAGG
>NZ_JBNFNU010000797.1:0-788 GCF_057364445.1 Xanthobacter sp. BG11Y11_SDJG | reverse complement strand
GCACCCACGCGCTCCCTCCGCGCGCCGCCAGCGAGGTACGGAGCCCGACCGCGCGCGGTAGAACGGCGACGAGGGCTCGGGAATCGCGACTCCGGCAGCGTCACCGACCCCAATGCCAAGCCATCGGGCAGGAGGACAGGCGTGTCGCCGGGAGGGGCGTCGCGGGGAAGGTCGGGCATGGTCATCTCCGATCGCCCGGCCAACGCGGGCGTTTCCGGAGATATGGCTTCTCCCAACCCGAATTGCGATTGCGCGAATGCAAGGAGACCGCGGCGGCCCGAGCCGGGGCGCACGCCTTGCGGCTCCGGCTTAGGACCGCAGGAGCGCGTCGATCGCCGCCGAAAAGCCTTTCAGGGAGAAGGGCAGCGCCACTTCCCGCTCGGCGGCATCGCGATATTTCAGGGCCGGCGGCTCGCTCTGGGCCTTGAGCCGGGCGAGCGCCGGATCGGCCAAAACCACGTCGGCGAAGCAGCCGCCAGGCGCGCAGCGGCGGAAGGCGAGGTCGGCGAGCCCGTCGCCCGAGGCGGCGGCGGCCTTCACCCCGCCCTCCATGGTCACGTTGACGGGCAGCTGCACCACCATGCGCAGCGGCGCGGCCTTACCGTCACGGCCGAAGGCGATCAGGGCGACGGGGGCCGACTGGCCCTGCACCAGCAGGCGCTGGGTGAGCTCGCAGCGGCGCGCGCGCCATTGGGCCAGCAGCGCAGCACCCAGTCGCCATAGGTCTCTGAAGTGGAATCCGGGCCGGAAGCCGCGGGGGCGGGCGCTGCGGCCGGGGCCGGGGCCGA
>NZ_JBNFNU010000796.1:0-790 GCF_057364445.1 Xanthobacter sp. BG11Y11_SDJG | reverse complement strand
GGCCCCGCCGCGGGCGGATGGCGCGGCGTCTCCTCGCTCATGGGGCGGGCGCGACCTCCATTCTGCCGGCGGCGGTGCGCGCGAAGCGGTCGGGCCGGTACATGTCCTCGATCATCGCCGGGGGATGGGCATAGCGGCCGGGCGCCACCGCCCGCACCATGTAGGCGACCACGAACGGCCCATCGTCCTCCTGCCGGGTGACGGCGGCGACGAAGCGGTCGTCGCGGAATTCGAGATGGCCCGCCTCGCTGGTCTCGCCGAGCCAGGCGAAGGCATCCGCCTCGCCCGAAAGCAGGTTCGGGTTCTCGATCTCGAAGCCGGCGGGCAGGTAGTCCACCAGCAGCACGTCGGCGAGCACGGTTTCGTCCTCCTTGGCCTTCAGAACCACGACGAAGCGCTGGTTCTGCACCGCCTTGGAGGGGTCGGCCGGCTTGCCGTCCGGCGTGTAGTAGCGCCGCTCCAAAGCGAAGCCGTGGGCGGTCGGCGGCTCCGGCTGGGCCGGGGCGCCGTTGACGGCGACCACCACCTTGATCGGCTCCGGCCCGGCATTGCGCAGCGTCAGCGGCCCCTGCTCCAGCTCCTGGCGCGAGAGCGTGCGGCCGAATGCGCCGCGCCGGGCGACGCCGTTCGCCTCGATCACCATGCCGGAGGCGCTGGCGGCGAGCGAACGGGCGGCGAGCAGCAGCCAGGCATTCTCCTGGGTGGAGGTGCGGGCGGTGAGGGTGCGCGCCACGTCCGCGCGGTTGAGCGCGACCTCCGCCAGCCGCGGCAGGTCGGCCTCCCGCGCCAG
>NZ_JBNFNU010000795.1:0-791 GCF_057364445.1 Xanthobacter sp. BG11Y11_SDJG | reverse complement strand
CGCCGCTGAGCGGCAGCCGCACGGTGACGCTGGTGCCATGGCCGAGCGTGCTCTCCACCTCGAAGGCGCCGCCATGCAGGCCCACCAGACCCTTCACCACCGCGAGGCCGAGGCCGGAGCCGCGCGCGCGCTGGTCCGCATCGCCGGCCTGGAAGAAGGGCTCACCCAGGCGCTTCAGCTCCTCCGGACCCATGCCCGGCCCGCTGTCGCGCACCCGCACCACGAGGCGGTCCGCCTCGGCGCGCAGCGCCACCTGGACCCGCCCGCCCTCGGGCGTGAACTTCACGGCGTTGGCGATCAGGTTGATGAGGATCTGCCGTAGGGCCCGCCGGTCCGCTTCCACGGACGGCAGGCGCGCCGCGAGCCGGGTGCGGATGGCGATGGTGCGGCGGGCGGCCTCCATCTGCATCATCTCCACGCAGCCCGCGACCAGGTCCGCCGGGTCCACCGGCTCGAGGTCGAGCATGTAGGCGCCGGCCTCCACGCGGGAGAGGTCGAGAATGTCGTTGACGAGGCCGAGGAGGTGCCGGCCGCTGTCGTGAATGATGCGCGCATAGTCCGCCTTGCGGGCGTCGTCGATCGGCCCCCCGGCCTCGGTGGCGAGGATCTCCGAGAAGCCGATGATGGCGTTGAGCGGCGTGCGCAGTTCGTGGCTCATGGCGGCGAGAAAAAGTGGGGCGTCTTGGGGCGGGGCGTTTGGGGCGGCCTCGGGCCTCGGCACGGGCCGGCGCGCCCTCGGCCTCCGCCCGCGCCTTGTGGGGGCGCTGGGGCCTCGCTGCCGAGAATGCAAG
>NZ_JBNFNU010000794.1:0-793 GCF_057364445.1 Xanthobacter sp. BG11Y11_SDJG | reverse complement strand
CGCCGCGGCCCCTGCGCCGGCGTCGTGCCGGGCAATTCGCTCTGGCTCGGCCCGTGCGGGATGCCGGGGGCGAGGCGCAACATGGCGGCGAGCGGCTTCAGGCCCGGCACCTTGGCGACCAGCGGCGCGAACGGCTTGCCGATTGCGGCACCCAGCAGCGCGAAGCGGAAGCGCGCGGGATAGGGCAGCACCTTCGCCAGCAGCGTGCGGATCATGCGGTCGGCGAACGGGCGCCGGTAGGTCTTCTCGATATGCACCCGCGCCCCGTCCACGAGGTGCATGTAGTTCACGCCCGAGGGGCAGGTGGTCATGCAGGACAGGCAGGTGAGGCAGCGGTCGATGTGCTTGACCTCCTCCTCGGTGGCCGCGCGGCCTCCCTCCAGCATGTCCTTGATGAGGTAGATGCGCCGCGCGGGCTGTCGAGCTCGTCGCCGAGCAGCACATAGGTCGGGCAGGTGGCGGTGCAGAAGCCGCAATGCACGCACTTGCGCAGGATGTCGTTCGCCTCCGAAACGCGCGGATCGGCGAGCTGGGCGAGGGAGAAGTGGGTCTGCATGGTCCTCACACACCCGCATGCATGCGGCCGGGGTTGAGCACCCGCGCCGGATCGAAAACTGTCCTTCACGCGGCCGGCGAGCGCCGCCAAAGTCGGCGCCTCGGGGCTGGAACACCGGCACGCGCGCGCGCTCGGAAGCGGCGGCGCGGATCAGGGGTGGCGTGGCCGCCATGGGGCGCGAGCGCCGCGCGCACGTCGTCTGCGTGGCTCGCCGGGCCGGGCAGGAGCGCCCAGACG
>NZ_JBNFNU010000793.1:0-797 GCF_057364445.1 Xanthobacter sp. BG11Y11_SDJG | reverse complement strand
TGGCGCCCCAGGACGTGTCCCAGGTCGCCGCCGCCCCTCGCCCCGTGCCCCCGGCGCCGCCGTCGGCCTGCGGGCGGAACTGGCCGATGCCGAGGACGGGGCGAGCCCGGCCTCCCACGCCTTCTGGATGTTCGTGTCCGACCTGTTCGCCGGCTTCACCCCGGTGCTGCCGTTCGCCTTCCTGCCCATGGAGAGCGCGCGCATCGTCTCGCTGGTGCTCACCACGGTGCTGCTGGTGGCGCTCGGCATCGGCCGCGGGCTGGTGGGCAAGCGCCCGGTGCTGCGCGCCACGCTGGAGACGCTCGCCATCGCCGCCTCCGCCGCGCTCGCCGGCGTCGCGATGGGGCATTTCCTGTCCTGATGCGGTGGACGCGCCGTCCGGCTCAGGGGCGGGCCGCGGCGAGGCGCATGACGATGGCCACCAGTTCGCCCTGCCGGCTGATGCCGAGCTTGCCGAAGATGCCGCGCAGGTGGGTGCGGGCGGTTTCGTAGGAGATGGCGTGGGCCTCCGCCACGCTTTTGAGCGCGGCGCCCTGCCCGACCGCGTCGGCAAGCTTCGCCTCGGCCGGGGTCAGACCCATGTCCTGGAGGAGATCGGCGACCGGACGCGGCGCCGGGTCCAGCGCCCGCACCAGCAGCATCGCGCCGCCGGCCCCGAAGGTGATGATCTCCAGCGCATCGAGCCGGGGCCGGATCGGCATGGCCTCCACCATGAGCCACCCTTGGCCTGAGGGCCGGCGCACAAGCACGGCCTTCGCGGCCGGAAGGCCCGCGGGCGCCGGGGAGCGCGGCCGCTG
>NZ_JBNFNU010000792.1:0-801 GCF_057364445.1 Xanthobacter sp. BG11Y11_SDJG | reverse complement strand
CCGGCTCCGACGCTGCCGCCACCGCCGCCGCCGCCACCGGGCGGATCGCGCTGCGGCAGGTCGGGTTCTCGCATCCCAAGGGCGCGCCCGTGCTCGCGGGGATCTCGCTCGAGGTGGAGGCCGGAGCGGCGCTCGCGATCCTCGGGGGATCGGCGGCGGGAAAATCCACGTTGGCCCGCCTGCTGGTGGGCATCGTGTCGCCCACGGAGGGCGAGGTTCGGTTCGAGGCGCAGCACGCGGACGCCACGGTTTGGCTCGCCGACTGCACCGGGATCGCCTTCGTCGACCAGAGCGCCTTCTTTCCGAAGGGCAGCCTGCGCAGCGCCATCACCTTCTGGAACGAGGCGGCGCCCGAGGCGGACATCGCCCGTGCGCTCGCCGACGCCGAGATCGCCGACGTGGTCGGCGCCCGTCCGGGCGGGATCGACGGCCCGATCGGGGAAGGCGGTAGCGGCTTCAGCGGCGGCGAGCAGCAGCGCGTCGCCATCGCCCGCGCGCTGGTGGACCGGCCCCGCATCCTGGTCCTCGACGACGCCACCAGCCATCTCGACGACGCCACCGAGGCCCGCGTGATCGAGAACCTGCGGCGCCGCGGCATCACCCTCGTTCTCCTGACCAGCCGAGCGAGCGCCGCGCTCCGGTTCGACGCCGTGTTCCGGCTGGAGGATGGCCGGCTCCATCCGATCGATCTCGAAGCGGCGGCCGATCCCGGCGCGCTTCCGCCGTCCCTTGGCCCGTCGCCGTCCAGGGGGCCGGCATGAGCGCGGCGGCGCATGAGCGCGCCCGGCATCGAGCTGGCGC
>NZ_JBNFNU010000791.1:0-801 GCF_057364445.1 Xanthobacter sp. BG11Y11_SDJG | reverse complement strand
GGCCGGATCGGCGGACTTGCCGCCCGCCGCGTCGTAGGCGTACCAGCGGCGCCGGTCTTGCGGCCGAGCCGGCCCGCCTCCACCAAGCGGTCGGCGATGACGACGTAGCGCTCCGCCGGATCGCGGGTCGCCGCGCGGCGCTTCCTCATGGCATGGCCGATGTCGAGGCCGGACAGATCGGACACCGCGAACACGCCCATGGCGAAGCCGTAGGCCTCCAGCGCCGCGTCCACCTCCTCCGGCGTGGCGCCGTCCTCCACCATATATTCCGCGTGGCGGCGGTAGACCGCATAGATGCGGTTGCCGATGAAGCCGTCGCCATTGCCGGCCACCACCGGCTGCTTGCCCATCCGCTTCGCCAGCGCCAGGGCCGTGGCGAGCACGTCCGGCGCGGTCGCCTTCCCGCGCACCACTTCCAGCAGCTTCATGACGTTGGCGGGGGCGAAGAAGTGCAGGCCCACCACGTCCTGCGGGCGGGAGGTCGCGGCGGCGATGGCGTCGAGGTCGAGATAGGAGGTGTTGCTCGCCAGCACCGCGCCGGGCTTGGCCACCGCGTCGAGGCGGCCGAAGATGTCGGCCTTCACCGCCATGTCCTCGAACGCCGCCTCGACGACGAGATCGGCGTCCGCGAGCGCCTGCCAATCGCTGGTGGCGGTGATTGCGGCGAGTCGCTTGTCGGCCTCCGCCTGGGACAGGCGGCCGCTCTTCACGGGCCGCTCATAGAGCCCGCGCACCCGGCGCGAGGCCGGCCTCGGCCGCCGCGGCGTCGCGCTCCACCAGCGTCACGGGGAGCCCCCGCAT
>NZ_JBNFNU010000790.1:0-805 GCF_057364445.1 Xanthobacter sp. BG11Y11_SDJG | reverse complement strand
CGCCGCGCGCGCGGGGGGAGGCGGGCCGCGCGCTGGTGCTGGAGGGCGCGGAGCGCACCCGCTTCCTGCTGCTGGCCGGCATCATCACCGCCACCGGCACCATCACCGCCATCATCTCGGTGCTAGCTTCTGATGCTGCTCCAGGCGCAGGGCGTCACCCTCGCCGCCGCGGTGGCGGCGGGCACTTTGATCGGCCCTGCCCAGGTGTTCGCGCGGCTGATCGAGCGGGCGAGCGGCGGCCGCCATCACCCGCTCTGGACCATGACCGGCGCGGTGGCGCTCATGGGCGCGGGGGTCGGCCTGCTCGCGGCGGGCTTTCCGGTGGTGGCGGTGGCGCTGGTGGCCTATGGCGCCGGCAACGGCATCTTCTCCATCGCCAAGGGCACGGCGCCGCTGGCGCTGCTGGGTGCCGATCGCTATCCCGTCCTGTCCGGCCGGCTGGCGCGGCCGGCGCTCCTGGCGCAGGCGCTTTCGCCGTCCGTCGCCGCCTATCTGCTGGCGGCCGGCGGGGCGGAAGCGGTGTTCGCCGCGCTCGTCGGCCTCGCCGTCACGGCGGCGATCCTGCTCGCGCTCCTGTGGCGCCTGCGCTGAGGGCGCCAGTCAGAAGCAGGCGTCGGAGGTGAGGCGATAGGTGCGGCCCTCGCCGAGAAGGTGCGCCACGAACCCGGCGCGGCCGAACAGGCCGGCGATGGCGGGGGCGGAGACGGCAAGGCGCCGGTATAGGCGCCGAAGGCGGGCAGCACCATGCGCGCGCCGTCGGTCACGAAGCAGCGCCGGCGGAGCGCGCGCCCGCGCCGCACCACGG
>NZ_JBNFNU010000789.1:0-807 GCF_057364445.1 Xanthobacter sp. BG11Y11_SDJG | reverse complement strand
CGCCCCTCCGCCGCGCCGGTGCGCAGGGTCAAATCGAGCGGGGCGCAGGCGACGGGCTCGGCGCCAGCGCCGCATTGAGCGCTGCGGAAGCCGCCTCCCGGTCGTCGGCCGCGACCAGAGACAGGAAGGGCGTGCCGACGCTCTGCCGCTCGCTGCGCTCCAGCAGGCGAAGCGCGGCCCGGTTGGCGAACATCACCAGGCCGTCCTCCTCCAGCAGCAGCACCGGCCAGGGCACGAGGTCGAGCGCCTCGCGCCGGGCGCGGCTCAGCGCCTCGGCGCGCGCCTCGGCCCCTGGCGCGCCGTCTTCGATCCGGCGCGCCACATACATAAGGGCGTTGCGCCCGCCATAGGGCGCCGCCATGAGGCGCACCTCCACCGGCAGGCGGTCGCCCGAAGCGGTGACGAGGCGCAGCACGCCGTCCGATCCGCGCTCGAGGGCGGCTGCGAGCCCGCCGGCCGCCTGGAAGGCGGACAGATCGGGATGCCCGCTCCATTTCAGGAAGGTGAGGTTGGCGTGGATCGCCGTGCCGTCCTGCTCCACCAGCAGCGCCACGGGCAGACGGTCGAGCAGCGCCACCGGGGCGGCAAAGGTGTCCGGCTGCAGCGGGCCGGGCACGGTCTCGGGCGGCTCGGTCGACAGGAAGGGCGCGTCGCCGGACAGCGAGGCCAGGCGTTCGTCGCCCTTGGGCCAGTCCTCCACCGCGGCGGCCAGCGTGCGGGCGATCTCGCGGAAGGCCGAATGCTCGGCCGGCGAGAGCGTCCCGGTCCCGCGCAGCGGCACCACCTTGGCCTCTGCGGGCGCGGCGG
>NZ_JBNFNU010000788.1:0-810 GCF_057364445.1 Xanthobacter sp. BG11Y11_SDJG | reverse complement strand
CGAGACCAGGCGTGCCAAGAAAGGCCTGCCGAGCCAGCGCGCGCCATCCGCGCGGCCCTGACCGCGCGCAAGGCGTGCCGGCAGGAGCGGCACTAACCTGATGTCTCGCGCGCGCGCGGCGCCGGCCGGGGCGCCGGCCTCGGTCGCGTGGAGTCGGTCATGAAGGATCTGCCCCTCTCCCAAGTCTATCAGCTGATCGAGCCCGGCCCCGTGGTGCTGCTTACCACCGCCGCGGCGGGCCGCGCCAACGTCATGACCCTGTCCTGGCACATGATGGTGGAATTCACGCCGCCGCTCATCGCCTGCATCGTCTCTTCGGCCGACTTCAGCCACGCGGCTCTGCGGGCGACGCGGGAATGCGTGATCGCCATCCCCTCGGCGGACTTGGCCGAGACGGTGGTGGGGATCGGCAACGTCTCCGGCCGCGACCACGACAAGTTCGCGCAGTTCCGCCTCACCGCGAAGCCCGCCGCGCAGGTCGGCGCGCCGCTGGTGGACGACTGCTTCGCCAACCTGGAATGCCGCGTGGTCGACACCCGGCTCGTGAACCGCTTCAACCTGTTCGTGCTGGAGGTGGTGAAGGCCTGGCACAGGCCGTCCCGCACCCCGCCTCGCACCCTGCACCATCGCGGCTACGGCACCTTCGCCGTCGACGCGAGATCGTGCGCCTGCCCTCGCGCATGCCGTGAGGCTCGCGCCCTACCGCGCCAGCTCCTTGAGCCCCAGGCGGATCAGCGTCTCGGTGGTGGCGCCTCCCCGGCCGCGCGGGCGGCGGCGGCGACGGCGGCGCCGGCCTGGGCCTGCGGATAG
>NZ_JBNFNU010000787.1:0-817 GCF_057364445.1 Xanthobacter sp. BG11Y11_SDJG | reverse complement strand
GCCGAGCGGGGGCCGGGGGTGCGCACGATCCGGGCGAAGGCGTCGAAGCAGGAGCGGGGCTGGCCGCTGCTGGCCGGTGAGATCCGGCCACGGGCGCCCGTCGGGCCGGCCCACCCCACACCGCCACCGTGCGGCGCCCGTCGAACCCCCACCGCCCAGGCGTCGCGATAGCCGTAGGAGGTTCCGGTCTTGAAAGCGATGCGCCCACTGAGCGCGTTGTCCGGGGCCGGCGTGCCGAGGAGGCTGGTGGCCACGTACCAGGCCGCCACCTCCCCCACCAGCGCCCGCGGCGGCCTGGCGGGGCGGCGATGGCGCCTCCGCCCGCAGCTTCAAGGGCAGCGTCTGGCCGCCCCGCGCCAGCGCGGAATAGAGCATGGCGAGGTCGGTGAGGCGGATGCCGACGCCGCCGAGTCCCATGGGCAGGCTGGGGGCGGCGCCCTCCGGCAGTTCGAGCCGCGCGCCGGTCTCCTTGATGCGGGTGGCGAGCCGCTGCGGCCCGACGGCCTCCAACAGGCGCACCGCCGGCACGTTCAGCGACAATTGCAGCGCCTTCCGCACCGGCAGGACGCCCTGATAGGTCAAGTCGAAATTCTCCGGCCGCCAGGCGCCGAAGCGCGCGGGGGCATCCTCGATCAGCGTCTGCGGATGGGCGATGCCGTCGTCGAAGGCGAGCGCATAGATGAAGGGCTTCAGCGTCGAGCCGGGCGAGCGCACCGCGCGGGCGAGGTCCACCGCGCCCGCGCGGTGCGCGTCCGAAAAGTCGGCGCCGCCCACATAAGCGCGCACCTCGGCGCCGGCATGGTCCACCACCAGCAGC
>NZ_JBNFNU010000786.1:0-821 GCF_057364445.1 Xanthobacter sp. BG11Y11_SDJG | reverse complement strand
GGCGGCCGCGGCGCGGACGGCCCGGGGGCCTTTTTCTCCCCGCCGTGATCGAGGGCAGTCTCGGCAAGGTGCGCCCGGTGGCCGAGGACGAGGACGGCGGCAGCGGCCAGAGCGTCGCGGTGCCGGTGATGGGCCGGATCGCCGCCGGCACGCCGATCTCCGCCATCCAGTCGCGCAGCCACAACCTCAACATCCCCCCGGAGATGCTGGGCGCGGGCGAGCATTTCGCCCTGGAGGTGCGCGGCGACAGCATGATCGAGGCCGGCATCCTGGACGGCGACACGGTGCTCATCCGCCGCTGCGAGAGCGCCGATACCGGCGACATCGTCGTGGCCCTGGTGGACGACGAGGAAGCCACCCTGAAGCGCCTGCGCAAGAAAGGCGCCTCCATCGCCCTTGAGGCGGCCAATCCGGCCTACGAGACCCGCATCTTCGGCCCCGACCGGGTGCGCATCCAGGGCCGCCTCGTCGGACTGATGCGGCGCTACTGATCCGGCGCGCCGGTCTTGGCCGGCCCTCGTCGCACCCACTTCCCCCGACCCTCCGCCGCTCCTGCACCGCCGCTGCCTCCCTCACCGCCGTCGCCCTCCGGCTTGGCCGGAGGGCCCTTCTGCGCCCGTCTGCCTCACGGCGACGGAGGCGTCGAGGCTCCGTCGAACCCGAGCCGGACGGCGTTCGGTGCGGGGCCAACGTGGCTCGCCGGCCTGACCGGAGGGCGCTCGGCCCGCCATGCCCCGCCGCCCCTGATGCTCAGCGTGGGTCGGCAGCGTCCGCCGCCAAGGCTTCGAGGTCGAGCGCCTCCGGCTCCGCGTCCGGCTGCG
>NZ_JBNFNU010000785.1:0-825 GCF_057364445.1 Xanthobacter sp. BG11Y11_SDJG | reverse complement strand
CGCGTGCGGGGCGCCCGCGCCGGCGCCGCGCCGCTGCGGCGGCATGCGCGACCTGAAGCGAGGATCGAAAATGCAGATCGGCGTTGAGACGTCCAAGGCGGTGGACCAGCGGCGGGTGTTCGTGGTGGACGAGGACGAGATCACCCGCGCCGCGCTCCAGTTCATGCTGCACGACGAGATCGAGACCCATGAGATCGCCACCCCGGAAGAGGCCTATGAAAAGGGCGTCGACTGGCTGAAGCCGGACGTGGTGCTGCTCGGCGTCGGCTTCCTGAAAAGCCGCGGCGCGGCGCTGGTCAAGGAGATCAACGGCCGCTTCCCCGGCGTGCGCATCCTGGTGGTCTGCGGCAAGGAGGACGAGGCGGTGGCGGTGGATGGCCTGAAGGCCGGCGCCCACGGCGCGCTCGTCAAGCCGCTCACCATCGAGAGCGTGCGCAAGAAGGTGGACACCATCCTCGGCCGCGGCGGCGCCCAGCCGCTGATCCAGCTCGGCAGCCTCTAGGCCGTGGCGAAGGTCGTCTTCTACGAGAAGCCCGGCTGCGGCACCAATGCCCGGCAGAGGCAGATGCTCGCCGCCGCCGGCCATGAGGTGGAGGTGCGCAGCCTGCTCTCGGAACCCTGGACGGGCGAGCGCCTCGCCGCCTTCTTCGGCGCGACGCCGGTGGCGAGCTGGTTCAATCCGGCATCACCCAAGGTGAAGGCGGGCGCGGTCGACCCGGCCACCCTCGGTGCGGCCGAGGCGATCGCGCTCATCTCGCGGACCCGCTGCTGATCCGCCGCCCGCTGGTGGAGGCGGACGGCGTGCGCTGCGCCGGCTTCGACCGC
>NZ_JBNFNU010000784.1:0-832 GCF_057364445.1 Xanthobacter sp. BG11Y11_SDJG | reverse complement strand
AGCGTCCGAAAATGTCCAATATCGCTTTGATTTCAAAGAGATAGGCGCTCCTGACGTCCAGTCTGATCCCATCTCGTCCGCTTGAATCCTGTAGGCATGTAGGCAAGTTTGTAGGCGTCTCGATGCCTACAAAGGGAGCGTGCCTACATGGCGCTGACGGACATGGCGCTGCGCAATGCGAAGCCGCAGGACAAGCCATACAAGCTATTTGACGGGGGCGGCCTCCATCTTCTCGTCAATCCGAGCGGCAGCAGAATCTGGCGTCTCGCCTACCGGTTCCTCGGCAAACCCAAGCAGATCTCGTTCGGCCCCTACCCCACCGTCTCTCTCGCCGATGCGCGCCAGAAGCGGGATGAGGCCAAGAAACTGCTGCTGGACGGCCAGGACCCTTCGACTGCCCGCAAGCTCGAGAAGGTCAACGCGACTATCTCCACGGGCAATAACTTCGCCCTGCTCGCGGCCGAATATATCGCGCGCCTGGAAACGCGAGAGTCGGCAAACGCCACCATCAAGAAGAACAAGTGGCTGCTGGAGACGCTCGCCGGGCCGGCGCTCGGCAGCCGCCCCATCACCGAGATCAAGCCGGTGGAGGTTCTGGACATCCTGCGCCAGGTGGAGCGAAGCGGCCGCAGAGAATCGGCACGTCGCCTGCGCTCGGCCATCGGCAGCGTCTTCCGCTATGCCATTGCCACGCTGCGGGCTGAAACGGACCCGACCTCGCCTTTGAAGGACGCCCTGGAGCGGCCGAAGGTCGTCCACCGCGCGGCTCTCACGGACCCTGTCGCCCTCGGCGGGCTACTCAGGGCCATCGATGAGTATGACGGCTGGCCCA
>NZ_JBNFNU010000783.1:0-833 GCF_057364445.1 Xanthobacter sp. BG11Y11_SDJG | reverse complement strand
GCCACGCGCGGATCGGCCGCCGCCACCGCGGGCGTCGCCGCGCACCGCGCAGCCGGCGTCGATCAGCATCTCGACCAGCGGCTTCAGGTGAGTCGCCGCCGCGTCCTTGTGCACCAGCAGCGTCTCGGCCGCGCCGCACACGCCGGTGCGGCGCATCTTGGCGTTCAGCACCACTGACTTCGCCATGTCGAGATCGGCCGCCTTGTCGATGAAGACGTGGTTGATGCCGTCGAGGTGGGCGAACACCGGCACCCGGGCATCCGCCTGCACCCGAGCGACGAGGCTCTTGCCGCCGCGCGGCACGATCACGTCCACCGTGCCGTCGAGGCCGGCGAGCATGTGGCCCACCGCGTCGCGGTCGGCCACCGGCACGAGCTGGACCGCGTCCGCCGGCAGGCCCTCGGCCGCAAGGCCCGCGACCAGCGCGCTGTGGATGGCGGCCGAGCTCCTCAGGCTGTCGGAACCGCCCCGCAGGATCACCGCATTGCCGGCGCGCAGGCACAGAGCGGCGGCATCGGCCGTCACGTTGGGCCGGCTCTCATAGATCACGCCGACCACGCCGATGGGGGTGCGCACGCGCTCGATGACGAGGCCGTTGGGACGGGTCCAGCGGTCCACCACCTCGCCCACGGGGTCGGCAAGGCCGGCGACGACCTCGATCCCCTCGGCCATCGCCTCGACCCGCGCCGGGGTGAGGGTGAGCCGGTCGAGGAACGAGCCGGTCATTCCGGCCGCCTGCGCCTGCGCCACGTCCTGGGCATTGGCCGCGAGGATGTCGGGCCCGCGCCGGGCGCGGGATGGGCTGGGCGGGCGGGCCGGGCCCCCTCAGGCGC
>NZ_JBNFNU010000782.1:0-833 GCF_057364445.1 Xanthobacter sp. BG11Y11_SDJG | reverse complement strand
GCCCGGGCGGCATGGGGCGCGGGCGGCGCGAGGCGGGCCTTGGTCTCGGCGGCGCGACCGCCCATCTCCATATAGGCGATGAAGGCCTCTTCCAGCGTCGGCGTGCCCTTTTCCTGCTTGAGGGCCTCGGGCGTGCCGGTGGCGATCACCTTGCCGGCATGCATGAAGGAGATGCGGTCGCAGCGCTCGGCCTCGCCCATGAAGTGGGTGGAGACGAAGATGGTCACGCCCTCCGTGCGGGAGAGGCGCTGGAGATGGTCCCAGAAAGTGTCGCGCGCCACCGGGTCGACGCCCGAAGTGGGCTCGTCGAGGATCAGCACCTCCGGCCGGTGCAGCACCGCCACTGCGAGCGAGAGGCGCTGGCGCACGCCCAAAGGCAGGCCGTCGGAGAGCGCATCGAGGTGGTCGGCAAGGTCGAAGTCTCGGACCAGTTCGGCGATGCGCGCCGCGCCGTCCGCCTCGGGCAGGCCGAACAGGCGGGCGTGCAGTTCCAGGTTCTGGCGCACGGTCAGTTCGCCGTAGAGCGAGAAGGCCTGGCTCATATAGCCAACGCGGCGGCGGGTCTCGATATCGGTGGGGTCCACCGGCACGCCGAACAGCAGCGCCTCGCCGGAGGAGGCGGGAAGCAGGCCGGTGAGCATCTTCATGGTGGTGGACTTGCCGCAGCCGTTGGAGCCGAGGAAGCCGAAAATCTCCCCCTGCCTGATCTTGAAGCTCACATGGTCCACGGCGACGAAATCGCCGAACCGGCGCGTCAGCCCGCGCGATTCGATGGCGATGGGGGCGTCGTCGGCGAGGGGGGCGGCGCGGGCCGCCACCGCGCCGTCGCCGCG
>NZ_JBNFNU010000781.1:0-835 GCF_057364445.1 Xanthobacter sp. BG11Y11_SDJG | reverse complement strand
CACGCCGGCGGTGAGCGGCGCCTGGGTCGGCGCGAAGGCGGATACCGAGGCATCCGCAGGCGCGGCGCCGGGCGCCGGCGTCGCCATGGTGCCGTCGGGACGCACGGCATAGGTCTTCACCCGCTTCGGCTCGCCCTGGGGCGTGCCGTTGGTGGCCACGCGGGTGGCCGCCGTGACCTCCACCGGGGTCTCCTCGCGGGTGACGAGGCGCTCATTGGCGCTGCCGCCGGCTCCGAGCCGCTCGGTGATGAGCTTGCCCTGGGAATCGGTGGTGGGCGGCGCCACCGTCTTGACCGGCGCATTGTCCGCGCGGATCACCGACGGGGTGTTGGAGCCGAAGGTCGCCTCGCCCACCGCCATGCGATAGGCGAAGAAGCCCGCCGCGCCCGCGACGCCGAGGCCGAGCAGGCTCGCCACCATCAGCAGGGCCATGCGGCCCTTCTTGCGGCGCGGCTCGGTCTCGTAGACGTCCTCGCCGTGGGGCGGCATGTAGCCGGCATCGCCGAACTGCGGATCGTAGGCGTCGTCGTAATCGTCGTAGCCGTCGTCGCGGCGCTCGGCGGAATAGGCGTAGGCCGCCTCCCCGCTGCCACGCGCATCGGCGCGGTCATAGCCGCCGCGGCCGCGGGCCGCTGCGGGTGCCGCATAGCCGCGCGAATCGGCCGGCTTCGCGCCATAGCCGTCGTCGTAGCCGTCGCGTCGTAGGCGTCGTCGTAATCGTCGTAGGTCGCGGGCTGGGCTGACGGGCGCGCCGGCACCGGAGCCGACTGGGACCTGGCGCCATAAGCCGGCGGCTCAGCGGCGCGCCGGGCGTCCGGCACGCGGCGGCACCGGG
>NZ_JBNFNU010000780.1:0-835 GCF_057364445.1 Xanthobacter sp. BG11Y11_SDJG | reverse complement strand
CCCCTCAGGCGGCCGCGGCGCCCCGCGACCGGCGCCGACCCGGTCCTCGTGACGGTGAACGGCGCCCCGATCCGCGCCAGCGACCTCGCGCTCGCGGCCGAGGAGATGGGCCCGAACATCCCGCCCCAGCTCCAGGGGCCGCAGCGGCTGGAATACGTGCTGTCCTACCTCACCGACCTGACGCTGCTGGCGCAGGCCGCGACCGCCGCCAAGCTCGACCAGACGCCCCAGTTCCAGCAGCGCATGGCGTTCGCCCGCACCAAGGCGCTGGTGGACGTGCTCTTGACCGACGCGGCGTCCAAGGCCGTCTCCGCCGAGGAGAAGCGCAAGACCTATGAGGAGTTCGCCAAGCAGCGCAAGCCGGAGACCGAGGTGCGCGCGCGCCACATCCTGGTGGACGACGAGGCCAAGGCCAAGGACATCGCCAAGAAGGCCAAGGCCGGCGCGGACTTCGCCAAGCTCGCCAAGGAGAACTCCAAGGATTCAAGCGAGGACGGCGGCGACCTCGGCTACTTCACCAAGGAGCAGATGGTGCCCGAGTTCGCCGAGGCCGCCTTCAAGCTGGACAAGGGCCAGGTCTCCGATCCGGTGAAGACCCAGTTCGGCTGGCACGTGATCAAGATCGAGGACAAGCGCGAGAGCGCCGTGCCCCCGTTCGAGCAGGTGGAGGCCGAGATCGAGCGCTTCCTGGTGCAGAAGTCGCAGTCCGACCTCGTCACCAAGCTGCGCGCCGAGGGCAAGGTGGAGAAGGCGGCCGCGCCTGCTGCTCCCTGCTGCCCCCTGCCGCCCCCCGCTGCGCCGGCGCCCACCAAGCCCTGAGGTCTCCCGCCGCGCG
>NZ_JBNFNU010000779.1:0-846 GCF_057364445.1 Xanthobacter sp. BG11Y11_SDJG | reverse complement strand
GCCGGAGGGGCACGGTCGGGGGATGCGCGCTGCGGCCGGCGGCGGCCGGGGCGGCGAGGTGGCTCGTGACGGTCATGCTCATGGTCGCGGCCGATCCCTTTCATTCTGCCCCTTTTGGCCGGTCCCTTGCCCGGTCGCTTGCCGTGGGACGCTGTCCTCGACGCCGCACGGGAGGAACCGCGGGACTTGGCCGGGGCGTCGTCCGGTGTCGAACCGCCCGTCCCGCCGCGGACGCCCGTGCGCGACGCGCCCTTAGCCGGCAGGGACTTGAGGCCCCGCGCGCGGCTCTTCGACCGCCCTACATAGGACCCTTCGCTCAGAAGCTCAAATCGGAGCGCGCCCGCCACCGGCGCCGCCTCCACCAGCTTCACCTCCACCCGGTCGCCGATGCGGTGCATTTCGCCCGTGCGTTCGCCCACCAAGGCCTGGCGCGCCTCGTCGAAGCGGTAATAGTCGGCCCCGAGCGTCGCCGCCGGGATGAAGCCGTCCGCCCCCGTGTCGTCGAGCGCGACGAAAAGTCCCGCCCGGGTCGCCCCGGTGACGCGGCCGGTGAAGGTGGCCCCGATCCGGTCCGCCAGGTGGTGGGCGATGAGACGGTCGACGGTCTCGCGCTCCGCCGCCATGGCGCGCCGCTCGGTGACCGAGATGGCGGCCGCCACCTCGCCGAGGCTCTCGGGCGTCGCCTCGTCCGGTAGCCCGTCGCGCCCGAGCCCCAGGGCGCGTACCAAGGCGCGGTGGACGATCAGGTCGGCATAGCGCCGGATCGGCGAGGTGAAATGCGCGTAGCGGCGCAGGTTCAGGCCGAAATGGCCGTAATTTCCGAGGCGTATTCCGCCTGCGACTGGC
>NZ_JBNFNU010000778.1:0-858 GCF_057364445.1 Xanthobacter sp. BG11Y11_SDJG | reverse complement strand
CCGCTCACCTTGTTTGCGCCTCCCGAGCCGGTGGAGCGCTGGCCGAGGTGCCGGACGGCCCGCCCGGGGGGGGTTGCGCTTCCGCTGGCGCCGGGCGCTGCACGAGGTGGCGCGCGCCGAGGGGCCGGAGCGCATCGCCCCCGAATGGTGGCAGGCGGAGGGGCAGGGAGGCGCACCGGCGGACCTCCTCACGCGCGACTATTTCCGGGTGGAGGATACCGGCGGCCGGCGCTTCTGGCTCTACCGCGAGGGCCTCTACGGGCGCGAAGCGGCGCGGCCGCGCTGGTTCCTCCACGGTCTGTTCGCATGAGCGCGCCCGCATGAGCGAAGCCGCGCCCTATGCCGAGCTTGCCGCCGCCTCGCACTTCTCCTTCCTGCGCGGCGCCTCGGCTCCGGCCGACCTGGTGGCGACCGCGCTGGCGCTGGGGCATGGAGGCCTCGGCATCGCCGACCGCAACACGGTTGCGGGTGTGGTGCGCGCCTTCGCGGCGCTGCGCGCCTTCCGCGAGGGCGCGGCGCCGGTGCTCCGGGTGCGGCTTGGCTCATCGCCCGGCGAAAATGGAGGTGGAGCCGGCGCTGCCGGTGGGGCCGTCCCACGCCGAACTGTGCCGGCGGGCGCACGGCTTCAAGCTCGCCGTGGGCGCGCGCCTCGCCTTCGCCGACGGCACGCCGGACATCCTCGCCTATCCCCGCCACCGGGCGGGCTGGGGCGCGCTCTGCCGCCTTCTCACCACCGGCAACCGGCGGGCACGCAAGGGAGAATGGCGACCTCGCCCTCGACGACCTCCTCGGCTCCGCCCAGGCCTGCTCCTCGTCGTGCGGCCGGACCGGCGACCTCGCGCCGCTCGCCGGCCTCCT
>NZ_JBNFNU010000777.1:0-861 GCF_057364445.1 Xanthobacter sp. BG11Y11_SDJG | reverse complement strand
CGAGGTCGGCGAGGCTCTCGGCGAGGCGCGGACCGCTCTCATAGAGCACGAGGCTCGCCGGGATGCGCGCCAGCTCGGCGATGCGGGCGCGACGCTGGCCGCCCTTGGGCGGCAGGAAGCCGTCGAACAGGAAGCAGTCGGTGGGCAGGCCCGCCGCCACCAGCGCCGCCAGCAGCGCCGATGCGCCGGGGATGGGGTGCACCCGGTGCCCCGCCTCCAGCGCCTCCAGCACCAGCTTGTAGCCGGGGTCCGACACCAACGGCGTGCCGGCGTCCGACACCAGAGCGAGGCGCGCGCCCTGCTCCAGCCGCGCCAGCAGCTTCGGCCGCGCCGAGGCGCCGTTATGGTCATGGTAGGGCACGAGCTGGGTCTCGATGCCGTAGCGGTCCAAAAGCCGGCGGGTGATGCGCGTGTCCTCGCAGGCGATGGCGTCGGCGCCGGCCAGCGTCTCCAGCGCCCGCACGCTGACATCGCCGAGATTGCCGATGGGCGTCGCCACCACGTGGAGCCCCGGCGCCAAGGTCGGCACCGGCACACGCACGCCGGCGATGAGGAAGCTTTTCGGCGCCGTGCCGCGCGGCGGAGGGAGAGGGAACGCTCATGCGCCGACCATAGCCCCAGCCGCGCGGCCGGGAAACGGCGCGGCGCCGGACGCCACCGGAAATGTCCGCCCCGACGCGCTTTCCCGCCGCCTCTGCCTTCCCCTCGTCAAATTGCCGCCCCAAGGGGGTGCGCGATCCCGCGCGGGGGCGCGGGTGCGGGGAGATCGGGCATTGCGGCAAGACGGGCACGGGACGGCAGGCGCCGTAGCGGAAGGCAGGCTCTCGCGGCGCGCGGTCCTGGCGCAATGGGCGCGCGTCG
>NZ_JBNFNU010000776.1:0-861 GCF_057364445.1 Xanthobacter sp. BG11Y11_SDJG | reverse complement strand
CTCGGCACTGCGCTTTTGGATCCTGGGCGAACGCGAGAGCGGCACCGTCGCCTGGAAGAGGCGGTGCGCGCCTATGAAAGCCGCGCTGGAGGAACGCACCCGCGCCCGCGCGCCCTTCCAATGGGCCATGACCCAGCACAATCTCGGCACTGTGTTCCGTACCCTCGGCGAGCGAGAGAGCGGCACCGCGCATCTGGAGGCGGCAGTGCGCGCCTACGAGGCTGCTCTAGCGGTCTTCACCCCGGAGGCTAGCCCCCATTATTGGCAGGTGACCCAGGCCAACCTCGACCACACCCGCGCCCTGATCGCCGCGCGCTCCGGCGGGGCCGCCCCTTGACCCTCCGCGCCGGCCTTGCGATGTCCTGAAAGACCCCTCAGGAGGACAGCCGAGATGAGCGCCACGCCGGCCTACGACCCCAGCAACGTGTTCGCCAAGATCCTGCGCGGCGAGCTGCCGGCCCATAAGGTCTATGAGGACGACAAGGCGCTCGCATTCCTCGACATCATGCCGCGCTGCCCCGGCCATGCGCTGGTGATCCCCAAGGCGCCGTCGCGCAACCTGCTGGACGTCGCGCCGGAGGACCTCGCCCATGTGGCCATGGTCGCCCAGAAGGTGGCCAAGGCGGCCATGACCGCGTTCAAGGCCGATGGCATCGTGCTCCAGCAGTTCAGCGAGGAGGCCAGCGGCCAGATCGTTTACCACCTGCACATGCACGTCATTCCGCGCCATCTCGGCGTGCCCATGAAGCCCCCGCACGTGGAGATGGAGAAGAACGAGGTGCTGGCCGAGCACGCCGCCCTGCTGCGCGCCGCGCTCGGCTCGTGAGCGGCGGCGCGCCGGCAGCGGGGGGTTCAGGTCCG
>NZ_JBNFNU010000775.1:0-866 GCF_057364445.1 Xanthobacter sp. BG11Y11_SDJG | reverse complement strand
GCTGCAGCCGCGACACGGATCGCCTCGCGGCCATCCTGCGCGGCGCCGACACGGTCTCGCCGCCATCCTGGTCGCCGACGACGACGCCGCGCTCGAACAGGCGGCTCAGTGTCTCGACGCTGCCGCGGAGGCGCTGACCCATGGCGAGGCCATCGTCCTTCCCCATGACGCGCGCCGGGCCCGCTGCGGCGCGCCGTCACCCGTCTCTGTGCCACGCTGGGCGACCCCGAGAGCATCGCCGCCGACGGCCCCGCCGCCGATCCGCGCCCCATGGCGATCGCCCTCGACCGCCTGATGCCGGGACGCGAGGTGGTGCGCTCGGCCGCCGCCTTGGCACTGTGCATGGGCATTGCCTATGCAGCGCATTGGTTCGTGAAAGCGCCGCACTGGTTCTGGATTCCCCTGACCGTCAGCCTGGTCATGAAGCCCGACCTCGGCTCGATCTTCGCCCGGGCGGTGCTGCGCTCGGCGGGAACGGTGTTCGGTGCGGCGCTCGGCGCGCTGGCGCTGATGTTCCTGCCGAAGGGGCTGGCGCTGGTCGGGGCCATGGCGGTATTCGCCGCGCTCGTTCCCTGGGCGATGCGCCGCTCCTATGGGCTCCAGGCGGTGGCGCTGACGCCTCTGGTCCTGGTGCTGGTGGACCTCATCGTGCCCGGTCCCCGGAATCTGGATTACGGCATCCAGCGGATCACCGACACGGTGTCCGGCGGGCTGATCGTGCTGGTGTTCGGCTATTTCCTCTGGCCGCGCACGCACTTGCGGCAATTGTCCGCCGCGTTCCACGCCGCCAAGGGCGCCATCGCCAGCTATCTTGTCGCCATCGCCATGGCGGGTCGCCGGCGCGCATCGCCGCGCGCGGCGGGCCT
>NZ_JBNFNU010000774.1:0-873 GCF_057364445.1 Xanthobacter sp. BG11Y11_SDJG | reverse complement strand
CCGTCGAGCGGCTGCGCGAGCTGGGCGCGCAGTGCGCCTTCGCCCGGCAGGCGCCGGAATAGGCGCGCCACATACGGCATCGCCGCCCAGCGCGAGGCGCGGGCGACCCGCAGCCGGGATTCAGCGCCGTGCCGAACACCTGCGCCAGCGCATCGAGGGCGTGCTGAACCATGGCGTCCTCCCCCTCCTCCATCAGCCGGGCGGCGATGCCGCCGGCCACATGCACCACCGCGCCGTCCGCCCCGCCAGGGCGGATCACCGCCGAGACCGCGCCGCGCCCCGGCGCCGCCTCGGCGAAGGCGTCGAGGAAGCTGCGCTCCGGCAGGCCGAACACGTCCCGGTCGAAGCCCAGAACCACCTTCTCCACCACGCCGAGCGGCAAGGCGGCGAAGGCCGGCTTCGTAGATCATGCGGCAGAGCGGGGAAAAAGCCGAGCCGCCCGGAGGCGATGACTGCGGTCGGCACCGCCACCACCGCCGCCCGGCAGGAGAGCGTGCCGCGCGGCGTCTCCAGGGCGAGCCGCGGCCCGGAGCGGTCGATCCGCGTCACCGGGCAGGAGAGCGTCACCGGCACGTGCGCGGCATTCGCCAGCACCAGCGTGCCGAAGCCGCCGAGCACCGCCCAATTGTCGGGACTGTCGCGATAGAACGCATAGTCGCGGGTCGAGATCGCCGCCGGATCGGCCGCCGACATGAAGGCGAGCCAGTGGCGCGCCAGCGTCTCGAAGCGCCCGCCTTTCGGCAGGACCGCCTCGGCGGCGACATCGCGGCCCTGATCGCCGGCGGCGCGCACCGCACCGAAGGCGGCATCCACCTCGCGCCAGGCGTCGCCCGCCTCGTCCGGCGTGGCGAAGCGGTCGCCGAGATGGAGCAG
>NZ_JBNFNU010000773.1:0-875 GCF_057364445.1 Xanthobacter sp. BG11Y11_SDJG | reverse complement strand
CCGCGACGGTCTGGCCCGCGACGGGCTGGCCCGCAGCGCTGCGCGCCACGCTTCGGCGCCGCGCACGGCCGCTCTTGCAACTCCGGAGGTTCCCAGCGGGCGCGTGATCATGGCACGAATGTAATGGCCTGTGTGCGATGCGGTAGAGAACATAACTAGAACGTCCGAGCCGGGCCAGCCGAAATCTGGATTCGGCGGCGCAGGGGAATCAGGGGTTGCGCAACCGGGTCTCCGCAGTTAGAACATAATAAGAACATTGACGCCACCCTTCTCGGTCTTCGCGCAGCGCGCAAAGGGACGCGACGGTGGACAGCGGCTTATTTGGGCTCGCGCGCGGCGGCCCGCGGGGGCAGGGTGCGCGCGAGGCATTCGAGAGAGGGAGGGGCCGCCCATGGCCGGCAGCGTCAACAAGGTGATCCTGATCGGCAATCTGGGGCGCGACCCGGAAGTGCGCGCGTTCCAGAGCGGCGGGCGGGTCTGCAACCTGCGCATCGCCACCTCCGAGAGCTGGCGCGACAAGGCCTCCGGCGAGCGCAAGGACCGCACCGAATGGCACCAGGTCTCGATCTATAACGAGAACCTCATCGGCGTCGCCGAGCGGTTCCTGAAGAAGGGCTCGAAGGTCTATATCGAGGGCCAGCTCGAGACCCGCAAATATGAGAAGGACGGGCGCGACGTCTACACCACCGAGGTGGTGCTGCGGCCCTATCGCGGCGAGCTGACGCTGCTCGATTCCCGCGGCGGCGAGGGCGGCGGCGGCGGGGGCGACGATTATGGCGGCGGCTCGGATTTCGGCTCCTCCAGCCCCATGGGTGGCGGCGGCGGTGGTGGCGGCTATGGCGGCGGCGGGCGGCGCTCGGGACCGTCCGGCGGCG
>NZ_JBNFNU010000772.1:0-876 GCF_057364445.1 Xanthobacter sp. BG11Y11_SDJG | reverse complement strand
CCGGCCGCGCCCGCCGGACCCGACCCGCTGCGGGCGGCGCTGGAAGCGATTGATCCCGATGCGATGAGCCCGCGCGACGCGCTGGAGGCGCTCTACCGGCTCAAGGGGCTGGCGGATTAGGGCGCTGGAGGCCGGCACGGCGCGACGGCATTTTGCGCTGGAATGCGATCTTGGGACGCGAACCGCCGTTTTGCCCGCGCGCCGGGAGGCCGGCCATGACGCTCGGTTTCCAGGACGTGCCGTCCGCGCGATGCCGCGCGGCTACTGCGCCGCCGGTTGTTGCTGCTGTTGCGGCGGCGGCTCCGGCCGCTGGAGCAATTCGCCCCAGGCGGAGAAGGCGTCGTTGAACGCCTGATCGCCCGGCTCGCCCTTCTCCAGGGTGATGAGCGCGCGCTTGCTGTTCGAGAACACGATCGGCACGTCGATCCAGGGCGAGAACTGGAGCAGCGCCACATTGCGCTGCTTTTCCGATGCGCCGGGCGAAAGGCCCACCAGGAACAAGGTGGGGCTGACCTTCACCGACAGACCGGCCAGGGGCGTGCCCCGCGCCTGCGGATTGGGCTTGGCGGCGATCAGCGGCACGCTCGCCACGTCGCCGAACGGAAAGTCCTTCGGCAGCGTGAAGGCCACCTCCACCGTGTGGGAGGCGGGCAGGGTGGGGTCGGTGTTGCGCCTCAGCACGAAGGACATGCTGATCTGGCGCTCGGGAATGGTGACGTCGCCGCGCACGCCGATGTCGGGCGGCAGGCCCGGTCCCGCGCTCACGGTCTCGGTCTTCCAGGTCACCGTCCCGTCGAAGCTCTGCGGCTGGCCGCCGCCGGGCGTCTCCTCCAGCAGCACCGCCCGCTGCGCGGCGCCCGGGGTGCCGGGCGGGCG
>NZ_JBNFNU010000771.1:0-882 GCF_057364445.1 Xanthobacter sp. BG11Y11_SDJG | reverse complement strand
TCTTTGTGCCCTGGGCATCAGGCCGGGTTGCGTCCGGCCGGCGGTGGATCTGCGGTGGCGACGAGGCGGGCGAAGAGGCCCGTCGGGATCGGCGTCGAACGCGGCGCGCGCCGCTCCACGGCGCTGAGGCCCCCTTCCCGGTGCCCCGCCCCGCCGATGTGGAACCAGCCGTCGAGCAGCATGCTGGCGCGCCGCGCGCCTGCGCCCCCCGCGCCCGGGGATAGACATCGGCCAGATGGACGCTGCGCACCGCGGCGCGCCGCAGCCCGGCGCGGTCGAGCCGACAATAGAGCACGCGCCAGTTCTGTCCGCCGGTGTCGAGGCCGAGCGGCGTGTCGGTGCCGAAGTCGAGCGGCAGGGCGCCTACTGCCCGAAAGTCGAATACGCTGAATCCGGGCCACAGATACCAGGCCGGTGAGCCCGGCCGGTCGGAGCGGCGCACATGGCCGTAGCAGGGCTGGCCGCGCACCAGCGCGGCAAGGTCGGCCGGGGCCAGCGGCACGAGGTCGTGGTCGAGCACCGCGAACACCGCCGGCGCGGCCGGGCGCACCAGATTGTGGAACACCCAGTTGAGCGCCACCGCGTGGGAGCGCGAGCCGTTGCGCGCGCCGCGATACGGCGCGGGCGGCAGCGGGCAGTAGGCGATCCCCCTGTCCGCGCAGATGCGGGCGATGGCGGCGCGCGCCTCCGCGTCGGTGGAATTGTCGCACACGACCAGCCCGGCGGCGGCACGAAGCGCGCCATGGCGTCGGCCAAGAGCGCCACCGCGCCCGGCTGGTTGAAGGCGATGGTGAAGGCGAGGGTGGAGCGGCCCTTCAGCACCGCCACGAGCGCGTCCTGCCCCTCGGCCTGGCGGCGGCGGTAGAGGCGGTCCACCGCGGC
>NZ_JBNFNU010000770.1:0-890 GCF_057364445.1 Xanthobacter sp. BG11Y11_SDJG | reverse complement strand
TGGTGCCCGATGCGGACGATAAGGCGGCGCTGCGCCGCCGGCGGTTCCCGAACCGCCCGCACAGTCCCCCGTACGACCGCCTGTCCCGCCGCCGCACCCGCCCGCGGTGCCGCTGAAGGAGCGCTTTGCCGGCTTCGAGGAGCGTCTCGGCGCCCGCTGGGCGGTGTGGGTGGGCGGCATCGCGCTGGCGCTCGGCGGCGTGTTCCTGGTGCGCTACGCGGTGGAGCAGGATCTCATCGGCCCGCTGGCGCGGGTGGTGCTCGGCCTGCTGCTGGCCGCCCTGCTTCTCGGCGCGGGCGAGTGGCTGCGCCGGATCGACCGCAAGGACGGCTTCGCCGGCCTGCCGGCGGCCCATGTGCCGAGCGTGCTCGCCGCCGCCGGCACCATGACCGCCTTCGGCAGCCTCTACGCCGCCTATGAACTCTACCATCTGCTTTCGCCCGGCGCGGCCTTCGTGCTGCTGGCGCTCACCGGCATCGCCACGGTGTTCGCGGCGCTGCTGCACGGGCCGGCGCTGGCGGTGCTGGGCTTTGCCGGCGCGGCGGCGACGCCGCTGCTGGTCACCTCCAGCGACCCGAACGCCTATGGGCGTCGCCTTCCTGATCGTCGCCGTGGGGGCGAGCGCGCTCGCGGTGGCCCGGCTGAAGCGCTGGCGCCTGCTGGCGCTGCTCGCCATCGGCGGCATGGTGGGGTGGGGGCTGACGCTGCTCGCCTTCGAGGTGCCGCAGGCGACGCCCGCGAGCGGGCTCATCGGCCTCGTCCTCATGGCGCTGACCGCCGCTCTTCTCACGCCCGGTCATCTGTGGGGGCCGCCCGCGAGCCGGGGCCGGACCTGGTGTCGAGCCTCGGCGCGGCGGGCGCGATCCTGGTGACGCTGGCCGCGGAGGTCC
>NZ_JBNFNU010000769.1:0-892 GCF_057364445.1 Xanthobacter sp. BG11Y11_SDJG | reverse complement strand
GCGCCGAGCGCCGGCATAGACGGCGCCGAGCGCGCGGGCGAAGTCCTGCGCCGCCCGATCGCCCGGCCGGGTGAAGGCGTAGACCTCCCGGCCCTGCCAGCGCGCCACCTGGGCGATGATGTGGGCGGCGGCGCCGAAGCCATAGAGGCCGATGCGGCGGCCCTCGCCCGCCATCTTCAGGGTGCGCCAGCCGATCAGCCCGGCGCACAGGAGCGGCGCGAGGGCGGTGTCCTCGCCCGCCTCCCCGAGCGGATAGGCGAAGGCCGCATCCGCCACCATGTGGCTGGCGAAGCCGCCGTCGCGGCTGCAGCCGGTGAAGACCGGGGCGTCGCAGAGATTCTCCTCCTGCGCCGCGCAATAGGGGCAGGCGCCGCAGGCATGGCCGAGCCAGCCGACACCCACCCGCTCGCCGAGGCGAAGATGCACGACGCCGGCCCCGAGCGCCGCCACCCGCCCGACCACCTCGTGGCCCGGGACGATGGGATAGCGCGCCTGGGGCAGCTCGCCGTCCACCACATGGAGATCGGTGCGGCAGACGCCGCAGGCCGAGACCGCGATCACCACCTCGCCGGGGCCGGGCGCGGGATCGGGCCGCTCCTGCGGCACCAGGCGCTCTGCCGGGGCGTTCAGGACCATGGCGCGCATCGGCGGCCTCCTGCTTCACCGGTTCATGCTGGCCGCGCGCCCCAGGCGGCGCCATGCGCTCGCGCAAACCGCCGCCCCCGGTATCCGCTGCGCGCGGCACGGCATGCCGCAGGCAACCGGTCACCCCTCAGATGCGGCCCGGTTCAGCGTCCAGCCGCACTAAAGCGGGGCGGTCGCGGCACGTCGCCGAAGCCGAGGGGTGGGGCGGCAAAAGCGGGCTCCGCAGGGGGCGGCCTGAACCGGCGCG
>NZ_JBNFNU010000768.1:0-905 GCF_057364445.1 Xanthobacter sp. BG11Y11_SDJG | reverse complement strand
CAGGGGCGAAGGCGCGGCACCAGCAGCGTGAAGCCGCCGGGGTGGCGGATGCGTCCGGCGCGCGAGCCCGCCTCCCGGCCGGCGCCGAGATAGAGGTCCGCCCGCGCCGGCCCGCGGATCGCCGAGCCGGTGTCCTGGGCGATCGTGAGATGGCGGAACGGCTCGGCGCTGCCCGGGGCCGACAGCGGCAGGTCGGCCTCCACGAACACCGGCGAGCCGTAGCTGTGCAGGTGCCGGTCCACGGCGATGGAGCGCCCCGCCGTCAGCGGCACGCCCTGCGCGCCCATGGCGCCGGCTTCGGGCGGCAGGTCGAGCGCTTTGAAGAACACATAAGACGGATTCTCGCGCCGCAGCGCCCGACCGGCCTGCGGATCGGCCTCCATGAAGGCGCGGATGCGGTCCATGGACATCTCGTCGCGCGGCACGATCCCGCGCTCGATCAGAAGCCGGCCGACCGGCAGATAGCGGTGGCCGTTGAAGCCGTCATAGTTCAGCTTCAGCACCCGCCCGTCCGGCAGGCGCACGCGGCCGGAGCCCTGGATCTGCATGAAGAACAGGTCCACCGGGTCCCTCAGGAAGACGATCTCCAGCCCCTGGCCGGCGAGCGCTCCGTCCTCGATGGCGGCGCGGTCGAAATAGGGCACGAGCCGGCCGTCGACGCGCCGGCCCACGGGGCCGGAATTGGCGGTCGGGCTCTCCATCACCAGATCGGGCGGGCGGGCGTAGACCGGCACGGAGAAATCCGGCGAGGGCGTGAGCGCGCCCTCGGTCTCCACCTCGTAATAGCCGGTATAGAAGCCCTGCTCGCGGCGGTCCGGAACCACGTGGAAGGGGCGGAAAATTGGCCTCGAAGAAACAGCCGCGCCAGTGCCGGCGACGGCGTCGCCGGGCCGAGCCGGCGGGGC
>NZ_JBNFNU010000767.1:0-921 GCF_057364445.1 Xanthobacter sp. BG11Y11_SDJG | reverse complement strand
CCAACCTTGTTCGATCGCTGAGCGGAGGCCTTTTCCCCGCACCCGGCAAAAGCACTATCCTGCGGGATAGCGCCAGGAGCCAGTGCCGTTAAGGCCGTGCCGCCTGGAGGGAGAATTCGTCGTCGCGCCTCACAGGAGGCGCACGCCTCGTTCCGGCCGGTCGGCGGCCTGACCGATGCGGCCTTGGGACCGTTCCGCCGTGATGAACCGATTTGAACGTTTTCCGGAGCCGCACGGGGAGGCGGAAATCCGCTATCTCGATGGCGAGTTCCGGATCCTGCGGCCCGGCAGTTTCGTGCGCTGCGCGGTGACCGGACAGCCCATTGCGCTCGACGAACTGCGCTATTGGAGCGTGGACCTCCAGGAGGCCTATGCCGATCCCGAGGCGGTGCTGACCCGCGTGCGCGCCCTCGCCGGCCGCTGATCGGGCCGTCTGGTCCTTCGCCTATGCGGCGCCGCGCCGCGCCGCGGCCCCGCGCTTCCGCCGTCGCCGACCAGATGGGGGAGAACCCCTTCATCCGCCGGACGCAACGTCACCGGGACCACTTCGATGAGACCGCGGATGCCGGAAAAGGCGGCCAGGCGCGCCGCATCCTTGGTGGTGGTGACGAGGCCGAGGCCGCGCGCCGCGGCGTCGGCGGCGAGCGCCGTGATCTCCCCTTCGGCGAACGGATGGTGGTCGGGGTAGGGGCGGCACTCCGCGACGTCGAGGCCGGTGCGCGTCAGCATCTCGAAGAACTTTTGCGGCCGGCCGATCCCGGCGAAGGCGAGCAGCGGCCGGCCCTTCAGCCGCGCGATCGCGTCCGGATCGGGCTCAAGGACCGCCTCGGCCGCCGCGCAGCCTTTGGCCTGCGCCAGCTCCGCCAGGGGCGGGGAACGGGTCGGCCTCCGGCGCCTCGCCCCACCACCAGCAGCAGATCG
>NZ_JBNFNU010000766.1:0-922 GCF_057364445.1 Xanthobacter sp. BG11Y11_SDJG | reverse complement strand
CCGCGTGGCGGAAAGCCGGCCGACGGCGTCGGCAAAGGCCGGGGAGCCCCAGAGATCCTCCAAGGGGCGCGGAATTCCTCCGCATGCCGCGGGCTGCGGGCGAGCCAGGCCTAGAACGCCGCGCGCGTGGCGGCGTCGGGCGCCCGGTCCCTGAGGCGGCCGAACCAGTCCAGCGCCTCGTCGACGACGGGGTCCTCGTGGGCGTAGCCGCCCCCGGTCGCGGCGCCCCGCATGTTGTCGCGTCCCACTCACGCCATCCGATGTCGCTGCGCCCGGCGGGCGCTTTGGCAGGCTCTTATACCTGAGACGTTGGAAGGCCTCGAATCCGGCAAAGAAATCGGGAATCGCCCGCGTCAGCAGCGATCGAGCCGCACCAGTGCGGAACGGCAGTGGCCCATGGCCATCTTCAGGTCGTTGAACACCGTCCGCTCGCAGACGCCGAGATGGGCCGCGATCCTGGCATTGGTCCAGCCTTCGATGCGGCTGAGCACGACGACCGCCTGGACACGCGGCGGCAGGGCGGCGAGCGCCTCCTTCAGCCGCGTCAGCCGCTCGCGCTCGATCAGCGCCGACTCGCTCGACGGCCGGTCGTCCGGCACCGCCGAGACCGCGGCCTCGCCCGCGTCGATCTCGACCGCGCCTCGGCTGCGTCGCCGCCGCACGTGGTCCAAGGCGAGATTGCGGGCCGTCTGGTGCAGGAACCCTTCCGGATGCGCGATCGGCGCCGCCTCATGGGCGCGCCAGGCGCGCAGATAGGCCTCCTGCGCCAGGTCCTCGGCGACGTGGCGGTCGCGCACGATGCGCATCACCCGCCACATGAGCGACTTGCGCTGAAGCAGGAACACGCTGGTCAGGCTCGCCGCCATCAGCGCGCGCCGCCGGCCGGACGCGGCGCCGCCCTTGCGGGGCGCACGGACGGCGG
>NZ_JBNFNU010000765.1:0-925 GCF_057364445.1 Xanthobacter sp. BG11Y11_SDJG | reverse complement strand
GGGGGATGGCGGGCGGGGCGCGGCCCGGCTCGGGCTGCGCGACCTCGCCCCGCTCGTCGCCGGCATCGGCCTGTTCTCGGTGGCGATCAACATCCTGATGCTGGCCGGGGCGATCTACATGCTCCAGGTCTATGACCGGGTGCTGCCCTCGCGCTCGCTGCCGACGCTGGTGGCGCTGACCGGACTGGTGATCGCCGCCTATGCGGTGCAGGGCGTGATCGACGCCGCGCGCGGGCGCTGCTGGCGCGCCTCGGCGCCACGGTGGAGGAGCGCCTCGCGCCGGAACTGTTCGCGGACGGGCTGCACCGCACCGCGCGGCTCGGCGCGCCGGGCGAATTCACCGCCGCCTTGCGCGACCTCGACCAGGTGCGCTCCTTCCTCTCCGGCCCCGGGCCGACGGTGCTGTTCGATGCGCCCTTCGTGCCCCTCTTCGTGGGCCTGTGCTTCCTGCTGCATCCCTGGCTGGGCTTCACGGCGCTCGCGGGCGCCATCGTCATCGTCGGCCTGGCGCTTGCCGGCGAGGCGCGCTCCAAGGCGCGGGTGAAGACCGCGACCGAGGTCGCCGCCCGCCGCGCCGGCTTCATCGAGGGCGCGCGGCGCGGCGCCGAGGCGGCCCATGCTTTGGGCATGGTCGGCAACATGCGCGCGCGCTTCGCGGAGCTGGACCAGGAGAGCCGCGCCGGCAACGAGCGCCTCGCGGTCTCCTCGGTCAATCTCGCGGCCCTGTCGCGCTCGTTCCGGGCGCTGCTGCAATCCCTCCTGCTCGGCATCGGCGCCCTGCTGGTGCTGCGCGGCGACGCCACCGGCGGCGTGATGATCGCCGCCTCCATCCTCATGGGCCGGGCGCTGGCGCCGGTGGAGCTGGCCGCCGCGCACTGGAAGGGCTACCTCGGCGCGCGCCGGCAGGCCTGGCGGCGGCTGGCAC
>NZ_JBNFNU010000764.1:0-928 GCF_057364445.1 Xanthobacter sp. BG11Y11_SDJG | reverse complement strand
CGGCCGGGCGGCGGCGCGTCGGCGGCGCGGCAGCGTGGCTCGCCGCTCCCGCCGTGCTCCTGGCCGTGCCGTGGCGCTGGAAACTGCTGGCGGTCCCCTGAGTCGGCCTGGAGCGCGCGGATGGTCGGCAGCAACTGGCTGGTGTGCCTCACCTATGGCCCGCTGATCTCGCTCGGGCCGCTGGCGCTGCTCATGTTCGCGCTGCGCCGCGGCCGCCGCCCGCCGTGCCCTCTCGCACGAGGGCGATGCCTTCGTCCATGCCCACCAGCGTCAGCGCGGCCTTCGCCGGATGGGCGCAGCCCTTGGCGCAGGCGGACAGATGCACCGTGATCGAGCCGTCGAGAATCGGCGCCAGCGCCGCCGCCACCTCCTGCGCCACCGCCCGCGCCGGCACCGCGGTGGTGGCGGTGCTGCACGATCTGACGCTGGCCGCCCGCTTCTGCGACCGCCTCGCCTTGATGGACCGGGGCACCCTCGCCGCCCTCGGCGCGCCCATGGAGGTTCTGGCGCCGGGTCCGGTGGCCGCCGCCTATCGCGTCGCCGTCGAGCGCGGCACGCGCGACGGCGTGCCCTTGTCATCCCCTGGAGCCGCCTCGACGGCCCGGACCGCACGGAGCACAGCCCATGAGCGAAACCGAGACCCTGCGCGGCATGGACGCCTTCGCCCTGCTGCGCCGCCACGCCGCGGACCCGCGCACCGGCTGGAGCCTCGGCGTGTTCGGCGGCATCGCCGAGTTCATGCGGGACGCGGAGGAGCCGGCGCAGGTCACGGCCCTGCCGGAGCGGATCGCGGTCGCCACCGCACGCGGCGCGCTCAGGGTCGACGCCCATCCGGGCATGATCGCCCTCACCTACGAGATGCCCTCGCGCCACGAGGACCGCCGCGTGCCGGCGATCGCCGTGTGCCTGCCGGCGGACGAGGCCGCGC
>NZ_JBNFNU010000763.1:0-931 GCF_057364445.1 Xanthobacter sp. BG11Y11_SDJG | reverse complement strand
GCCCGACGCCGCCGCCATGGCCGCCCGGGGAAAGCGGCGCGCGCGGCCGACAGCCTGGAGGCGCCTGCGCGCCATCATGGAGGGGCTTCGAGGGGCTGCGCGCTGAAGAAGACCGCGAGCCGCCTCGTGTTCGCCGACGGCAATCCCGCGGCCAAGGTGATGTTCGTGGGCGAGGCGCCGGGCCGCGACGAGGACGAGCAGGGCCTGCCCTTCGTCGGCCGCTCGGGGCGGCTGCTCGATCTGATGCTCGGCGCCATCGGCCTCGACCGCACGCGCGCCTACATCGCCAACGTCATCCCCTGGCGCCCGCCCGGCAACCGCACGCCGACGCCGCAGGAGACCGCCATCTGCCTGCCCTTCATCACCCGGCAGATCGCGCTGGCCGACCCGGATGTGCTGGTGTGCCTCGGCGGCCCCTCGGCGCAGGCGCTGCTCGCCACTACCGAGGGCATCACCCGCCTGCGCGGCCGGGTGATGGACTACGACACCGGAACGCGGACCATAAAGGCCATCGCCACCTTCCACCCCGCCTATCTGCTGCGCACGCCCGCAGGCAAGCGCCTCGCCTGGCGCGACATGCTGATGATCGAGGCCCTGCTGGGCGCCGGGACGGACTGAGGGCGGCGCGCGCCGACGAAGGTCGGCCTTCGTCCCCGTTGCGTGGCGCCGCAGACCCATACAATGTTGCGGATCATCCGGAGCCTGCCAGGCGTCGCAGGATCCGGACGGCTCGGCAGGACGGCTCGGCCAAGCGGCGCAGGTCGCCGGGGACGGACTGCGGGACCGACCGGGACGGGACCACCCGTCCCGCCGGGCGAGCGGGAGCTGGACGTGAAACAACGGGTTGGGTCCATGGCGCGGGGGGATCGAGGCGAGCGGCACCGACGCGGCGGGGTCCGGGCGGACTGTGCCGTCCGGCCCGGCCTGGCTG
>NZ_JBNFNU010000762.1:0-937 GCF_057364445.1 Xanthobacter sp. BG11Y11_SDJG | reverse complement strand
GCCGCCGTCAGCCGTGCGGCGCCCGGACGGCTACCGCCTGCTGATGGCCGCCACCGGCGCGCTGGCGCCGTCGCCCACCGCCGCCTCCGCCTCCTACGACGTGAAGGCGCAGTTCTCGCCCGTCGCGCTCGCCGCGGCGCCGCCTTACCTGCTGGTGGTGAACGCAGACTTCCCGGCGAATTCGGTGAAGGAGCTGATCGCGCTCGCCAAGGAGAAGCCGGAGAGCGTCGCCTTCGCCTCGTCCGGCACCGGTGCCGCCTCCCATCTCGCCGCCTTGCTGTTCGAGGCGAAGACCGGCACCAAGCTGCTGCACGTGCCCTATAAGGGCGTGGGGCCGGCCATCACCGACGTGGTGAGCGGGCAGGTGGCGGCCATGTTCGCGCCGCCTCCGGCCGCGCTGCCGCACGTGAAGGCGGGCCGCCTCAAGGTGCTGGGCGTCACCTCCGCGGCGCGCTCCGAACTGTTCCCGGACTATCCCACCGTGGCCGAGGCCGGCGTGCCGGACTACGAGGCGGTGGGCTGGTTCGGCCTGTTCGGCCCCGCCGGCATGGACCCGGCCATCGTCGGCCGCCTCAACAAGGAGGTGATCGCGCTGCTCGGCACGCCGGAGATGAAGACCCAGCTCGCCAATATGGGGGCGGTGCCCAACACCATGTCGCCCGCGGCCTTCGCCACCTTCATCGACGAGGACACCACCAAGTGGGCGCAGCTCATGCGCGCCGCCGGCATCGAGCTGAAAATAGCGCCCGCGCCCCGGACCAGCGAGAGCGCAGGTGGAGCGCCGATCCGGGGCCCAGGGGAGACTCCCGCGCAGCGGGCAAAGCCTGAGGCGCCGGGTTTTTCAGAAGCCGCCTTCGGCGGTCTCTTGCGCTGGGGCCCCCGGCTCTCCTTTCCACGGCGCTGCGCGCCGTTGCAGGTCCGGCCGGGCGCGCGGGCG
>NZ_JBNFNU010000761.1:0-940 GCF_057364445.1 Xanthobacter sp. BG11Y11_SDJG | reverse complement strand
CGCAGGCCGGCGCGGCCGGGTGGTCTCGGCGGGCGCGCCGTCGGGCGGCCGGGGGGGCGGGGTGTCGGAGAGCGCGATGACCTGGCGCAGCATGTCCACGAAGGTGCCCGAAAGCGGCAGGTTCGACCAGGAGGTGTCGGCTGTGACGTGGAACAAAGCGAGCGTCCCCTTGCCGATGCGCGTGCCGGTGACGAGCGGCGTGCCGTCCGCCAGCGTCGCCCAGGTGCGTTCGCCGAGCAGGCCGTCCGGTTCGGCGAGCACCTGGCGGTTGATGGTGACGTCGGCCGGGATCTTCAGGTCGCGGAACGGGCCGTCCTGCGTCACCGCGCCGAGCGGCTGGGGCGTGTCCCAGGAGAGCGAGCCGCCGAGCACCCGGCCGCCGCGCCGCAGCTTCACCGGCAGGAGGTCGTCCTGCGCGTTGTTGGCGAGCCGCGCACCGGCGAAGCGCACCAGCACGCCGCCGTCCTCCACGAAGCGCGTCAAGCGCGCGCGGGTGGCGGCGGGGATGGTGCCGACGTCGGTGAGGATCAGCACCGGCAGGCGCTGGTCGAGGAAGGCGTTGATGTTGTCGGTGGCCGAGCCGGTCTCCGCCACCTTGAGGTCGGCAAAGGGGCCGAGGGCGCGGGAGAGGTAATAGGTGGGCGCCAGCAAAGGCTGGCCGGTGTCGGTGGTGGTGCCGGAGACGATGCCGACCGTGCGCCGGCGCCAGCGCTTGTCCACCAGCTGCACCGCGCCCGCCGAGCGCTCGGCGACGATCTCCAGCCGGGCGATCTCGTTGCGCATCTCCACCGGCAAGGCGAAGCGCGCCTCGGTCTCGCTGGCGCCGTCCGGCAACGTGAAGGCGGCTTCGCCGAGCGACAGGCCGCGCATGTCCCGCGCCTCCACCCGTCCGGCGCGGGGCGGGCCGCCGGCCGGGGCGCAGCACCTTCACGGTCAGCGC
>NZ_JBNFNU010000760.1:0-943 GCF_057364445.1 Xanthobacter sp. BG11Y11_SDJG | reverse complement strand
CAGCAGCGCGCGTGAGGCCGCCGGGGCCGGGGCCGACCTCGACGCCGTCGCGCCCTCCAGCGGACCGGAGCGCGGGCCACGCGGGCGGTGAGGTTGAGGTCCAAGAGGAAGTTCTGGCCCAGCGACTTCTGCGCCGACAGGCCGTGGGCCCGGATCACCTCGCGCAAAGGCGGAAGGTCGTCGAGCGCGCTCACGCCGCCTGCGCCCCCGCCGCCTCGGTGTCGGCCAGCCGGCGCGCGAGCCTGAGCGCGGCGATCAGGCTCGACGGGTCGGCGCGGCCGGTGCCGGCGATGTCGAACGCCGTGCCGTGGTCCGGCGAGGTGCGGATGAAGGGCAGGCCCAGGGTGGCGTTCACCCCGTCGTGGAAGGCCAGCGTCTTGGCCGGGATCAGCACCTGGTCGTGATACATGCCGATGGCCACGTCGTAATGCGCGCGCGCCTGCGGGTGGAACAGGGTGTCGGCGGGCAGTGGGCCGAGCGCGGCGATGCCCTCGGCCATGAGCGCCTCCACCGCCGGGCGCACCACGGCCTCGTCCTCCGCGCCCATGAGGCCGCCCTCGCCGGCATGGGGGTTGAGGCCGCAGAAGGTGAGACGCGGCCGCGAAAAGGCCGAAGCGCCGCGCCATGTCGCGGGCGACGATGCGCCCGGTCTCCACCAGCAGGGCGGTGGTCAGCAGACCGGGCACGTCCTTCAGCGGCACGTGGATGGTGGCGGGCACCACGGCGAGCAGCGGCGACCAGATCAGCATCGCCGGGCGCGGCACCGTGCCGTCGGGGCGGCGGGCGCGGTCGGCGAGATATTCGGTGTGGCCGGGAAAGGGAAAGCCGGCGGCCTGCACCACGGATTTGGCCAGCGGGCAGGTGACGAGGGCATCGGCGCGGCCGGCGGTGACGAGGCCGAGCGCCGCGGCGAGCGCCTCACGCAGCGCAGGCCGCGCTGGCC
>NZ_JBNFNU010000759.1:0-950 GCF_057364445.1 Xanthobacter sp. BG11Y11_SDJG | reverse complement strand
GGGTGTTCCCTCCGGCGGCAGCATCAGCGCCGGTGGGCTGGGCCAGGGGGCAGTGGGCCGATGGGGTGGGCAGGGCGCTTGCGGGCGCGCCGGGCGTCCCGCGCTCCGTTTCCCCGTCCCCGCCGTGGCAGATGATGAAGACGATCCCCGCCGTGCCGGCCTGCGCCGGCGCGGCCATGTATCCGGCGGGCAGCACGGCGCGGATCAGGAACAGGACCGCCAGCAGCGCGGCGGCGCGCTGCCTTTCGGTCGAGAATGGCGATCCGGTCAGCCGCACGGGGACCTCGTCGGCACTGGGAAAGGCCTGGCGACCGGCCAGGGACGCGCTCCCTGTTCGATAGCGGCACGCCGCGGCTGAGCCATTGCGCCAGCGCAAAGTCCGGCGCGCGCCTTGAACCTCCGGCCCATCGTCGCTATCTGCGCCTCAACACAAAGCAGGCGGCCGCGCCCATGAACTCCTTGAAACTGCTCGCCCTCGACGAGGAAGACCTCGCCATCCTCTCGGCCCATCTCCAGGACGCGCTGGTCAAGCGCGCCGACATGGGCTTCCTGCCGCGCGCGCAGCGCTTCGCGCTGCTGCTCAACCGCTTCGACTGGGACCACAAGGCGGCCACCGGCGAGACCGTGCGGCGGCGGGCGGGCCTGCATTTCGAGCGCGTGCGGCAGGTCCAGTGCCGGGGCGTCGAGGAGGCGCTGCGCGAGGGGGTGCTCAACCTCCTCGCCGTCACCTTCGAGGTCACGGACGCGCCCTCGGGCTTCGTGCTGCTCACCTTCTCCGGCGGTGCCGAGGTGCGCCTCAACGTGGAGTGCATCGAGGCGAGCCTCAAGGATCTCGGCCCCGCCTGGGGCTGCGCCCACGTGCCCAAGCACGCCGCCGGCAGCGCCGCCTGAGGCGGCCGGAACGGCCGAACGGCGAACGCTTCCGCGACCCCCGCGACCGGCGGCCAGCG
>NZ_JBNFNU010000758.1:0-951 GCF_057364445.1 Xanthobacter sp. BG11Y11_SDJG | reverse complement strand
GTCCACCGCCACCACCACGCGGGCGAGCGGCGGCGCCTGCGGCTCGCGGGCCGCCTCGATGGCGGCGCGGGTCCACAAGGCGTCGGGCCGGTCCTCGATCACCTCGCCGTCCAGTTCCTGCCGGCCGAGCCGCGTGCCGCCATAGCGGGCGATCACCTCCGACAGGAAGGAGGGCGCCAGGTGGAAGGCGTTGGCGCGGGTGCCTGCGCGCGTCACCGCGCTGCGCGGATCGCCCATCAGGCGGCGCAGCAACGCCGTGGGGCGCGGCGTGGTGGTGACCATCTGGCGCGGCCGCGCGCCGAGCCGGAGCCCGAACTGCAACATGTCGAACGCGGCCTCGGCGCGCTTCCACTTCGCCAGCTCGTCGAGCCAGGCGGCGCCGAACTGCGGGCCGCGCAGGCTCTCCGGATCGTCCGCCGAGAAGCCCTGCGCCACCGCGCCGTTGGGCCATTCGAGACGGCGGCGGCTCGGCTCCCAGGACGGGCGTTCGGACGGCGGATGGACCGCGAGGATTCCGGAGACGCCCTCCACCATCACCTCGCGCAGATCGGACAGGCTCTCGCCAAGGAGCGCGATGCGCCCCACCGGCGCGTCGGCGAAGGGCGGCCGGCCGAGCGCGAGGCCCCGCACCCATTCCGCCGCCGGCCCGCGTCTTGCCGGCGCCGCGCCCGCCCATGAGCAGCCAGGTGTGCCACGGCGCGCCGGAGAGGGTGGCGGCGGGCGGCATCTGGTCGTCCCGCGCCCACAGCTCCCAGTCGGCGAGCAGCGCATGGATGCCGGGCCGTCAGGCAGGCCCTTCAGCAGGCGCTGGCGCCCGCCCCGTCTGCGCGCAGGCCGTCAAGGCGGCGCGCAAGCTCGCTGCGGAAGGCGTCGAGATCGCGGAATGCGGCGCCATCGCCCTCCCCTTCCGAAGCTGGTGCGCGCCTGCCGCCGCCGTGCCGCCTGCGGCCG
>NZ_JBNFNU010000757.1:0-954 GCF_057364445.1 Xanthobacter sp. BG11Y11_SDJG | reverse complement strand
GGCGCTGCGGCGGCCGTAGCCGCGGCCTTGGCGCCGTCCGGCGCCTGCGCCTCGCCCATGGCCTCGTAGAGCCACCGCGCGCCCACCTGCGCCTTCTCCTTGAAATGGACCAGCATCTGCCCGCCACGTCGCACGGCTGCGGCTGGCGGTCGCAGAAACCGCGCGCGTCGGCGATCACCGCCTGCACCAGGCCGAACGCCTCGAACACGCTCACGTCGCGCCCGCTCTCCCCCTTCAGCCCGAGGGGCAGCAGCGCCAGCACGACGGCAAGCAGGAAGCCCATGCGCAACAGGAAGAACATGTCCGCCTCGTCACAGCCCGCGGTCAGTCGCGAGCCTTGAGATCATACCAGAGGGGGGCGGGCGGCGGCGGGGCGCGGCGCCGACTTTTAAAGACATCGTTAACGCTGGAGGCAGGTCGCGCGCCGCCGCCTTAGCATTGCTTAAACGGTGCCGGGCCAAGCTTGCGGACGCGGCGGAGCCCGGCCTGGTGCCGGCCTCGCCGGGGGGCCGATCCGGCTCGGGGCAATTGCGGGACAAGAGGCGCGCCGTGCCGCTTTTCACCTATGACCGTTCGCTCAGGCCCGGTGCGCCCGCAGGTGCGGGGCCCGGCCGCATGGGACGGCTGGCGCGCCTCGGGCGCATCACCGCCACCGTCCTCGGCTTGCTGGCGCTGGTGGCGGCGCGAGCGCGGGCGTCGTGTTCCTGGCCGAGGCGGGAGGGCTCGCCTCCGGCGCCCTCGCCGACGCCTTCTTCCTGTTCGGCGTGGCTCTGGTGTGCGCCGCCCCTCGCCGCGGTGGCGCGGGGTCTTGCGGCCTCCGCCGTCCAGGTTGGCCGGCGCGAGGCCGAGGACGCGCCCTGCTCGTCACCCGTCACACCGCCAGGGCGAGACGCTGGCCGTGGAGCGGCAGGAAGGCCCGTTCCGCAGCGCGTCCGCCGAGCCTGCCGCCGGGCC
>NZ_JBNFNU010000756.1:0-954 GCF_057364445.1 Xanthobacter sp. BG11Y11_SDJG | reverse complement strand
GTCCCCGGCGCGGTCGCGCCGAGGCGGGCAAGCGCCGCGCCCACGGCGTCGGGCGCCGGGAAGGGGAAGCCCTCGCCCAGCGGCAGCGGCGCGATGTCGAGCCCGAGCGCCTGAAGCTCGCCGAGCATGCGCCGGTCATAGGCATAGCCGCCCGTGGGGGTCGCAAGATCGCCCGGAAAAGCGAGGACCGCGCGCACGCTCACGAAAGATCGGCCTCGAAGGCGGCGCGCGCCACATGGGATTCGTGCAGCGTCACCCGCAGGCGGGCGATGCCGTCGCCGCCTGCCCCGAGCGCGCCGGAGCGCGCCGCCGCGGCCATGCGGTCGAAGACGTGGCGGCAGAGCACCTCGGTGGTGGTGTTGCGGCCGGCGAAGTCGGGCACCTCATCGAGGTTCTGGTAGTTGAGCGGGCCGAGGATGGCCTTGAGCGCCTCGTGGGCGCGGCCGATGTCTACCACCACGCCCTCCGGGGTGAGATCCGGCCGGAAGAAGGCGACGTCCACCACGAAGGTGGCGCCATGCAGCTTCTGCGCGGGGCCGAAGAGGTCGCCCTTGAAACTGTGGGCGATCATGATGTGGTCCCGCACCTCGACCGAATACATCCGGCAAGCCTCCCTGTTGTGTCAGTAGCGGATCACGGTGGCGATGCCCGGCGCGCCCTCGCCGAGAATACGGCCGAGGCGGGCGGGAAGATCATCGAACGCCACCTCATCGGTGATGAGCGCATCGAGGCGTTCGTCCGCCAGAAGCGCCAGCGCCATGGCGCGGCGGCGGGCGAAATCCCAGCGCGGAAGCCGCGCGGCGGGCAGCGCGCCCACCTGCGAGGAGACGAGCGCGATGCGCCGGGAATGGAAGGCGCCGCCGAGGCCGACGCCCACCTTCCGGTCGCCGTACCAGCTCATCTCCACGAGGCGCGCCTCCCGGCCGCAGCAGGCGATGGCGGCTTCGAGCCCGG
>NZ_JBNFNU010000755.1:0-959 GCF_057364445.1 Xanthobacter sp. BG11Y11_SDJG | reverse complement strand
CGCGGCCGCACATCACTCGCGGCAGGACGCCCGCGCGCCGAAGGCGGGTTGACGGACGGCCCCGGGCCTGCGCGGCCGCAGGCCGGCGCAGACGGGGAACCCCCATCTCAAAAGCGGGGCGGAAAAAGCGCCGGCGCGTTGGTCCGTCAGCCGACCTCGGCGAGGTCCGCCATTTCGGGACTCGACACCGATAAGGAGGGCCGTGCGGCCCGCCGCGCGCGCTGAAGCACCGAGCCGATACGCCGGTAGAGCAGACGCGGCTGGATCGGCGCTCCGAGACCGGCATCATACCCGGCGCGGCCGGCGGAGCGCGCGACCATGGGCGCGGCGACCTCCAGGATCAGGATCGCCGGCACGCTGCCGCCGTCGCGATACGGATTTTCCGGCACCTTGTCGGCATCGTCGACCTGCACCACGAGCACATCGACCGCGCCGGCGCCCGCAGGGGGCTGGATCTCCTCAAGGCTCGATGCCTCGACGACCGCCCCCACCCCGAGGCCGTCAAAGCTTGCCGAGTCGCCTGGCGGCGCTCGACGTGGGAATCCACGAGAAGAATGCGGGCGGTTGGTAACACCTTCATGGGGCGCTCCAATATGGAGGCACGGCCGGTCCGCAACTTAAGCCGGACGTGCGCGTTGAGCAGCACCGGCCGATACAACCCCGCAATCGTATCGACTCGCCGACGAAAATAGCGGCACCCGGGAACCGAAGCAACCACCGTCATCGCCCCGCAGGCCGATATCCGCTTGGCACAGCGCCCGTATCGGTTGCGCGACGCGCCGCGCGGCCCCGCCGGTCAGCGCTTCATGTTGCCGAGGATGCCGCGAAGGATGGCGCGGGTGAGCTGCGTGCCCACCTGGGTCGCCACCGTGCGCGCCACCTGCCGCACCACCACTTCGGTGGTCGACATGCGGTCGAGGCCCGCGGCGTACCGGCGCCCCGCGCGCCGCCCGGCGATG
>NZ_JBNFNU010000754.1:0-962 GCF_057364445.1 Xanthobacter sp. BG11Y11_SDJG | reverse complement strand
AGCCCGACAGGCCGGCGATCAGCGCCGCTGCCGCGCCCGCGCCGGCGCCGCCGCCATGGCGAGGCCGGCGACCAGGAACATGGCGCCCTTCAGCAGCATGTGGTTCACCGCATAGAAGGCGGCGATGGGAAAGGCGCCCGGCATCCCCGAGGCGAGCGCCGCGCCGATCACCGTGCCCACCACGCCCATCTGGCTCACGGTGGAATAAGCGAGCGCGCGCTTGGGGTGGGTCTGCGTCACGCCCAGCGCGACGCCGTAGAAGGCGGTGAAGAGGCCCATGGCGGTCAGCGCCTCGCCCCAGCCCGGCAAAGCGACGCCGTCGGGCAGGAAGCGCAGCAGGCCGATCACGCCCGCTTTCACCACCACGCCGGAGAGCGCCGCCGAACCCGGCACCGGCGCCACCGCATGGGCGAGCGGCATCCACACATGCAGAGGGAACAGGCCCATTTTCAGGGTGAAGCCGGCGAGCAGCAGGAGCACGATCGAGGTCCGGAAGGGCGAAGTGGGCAGCGCCGCCACCGCGTCGCGGATCAGCGGGTTGGCCTCGCTCGCGCCCGACGCCAGCATGACGAAGGCGGCGATCAGGAACGCCTCGCCCAGCACCGTCAGCGCCAGATAGAGGGTGCCGGCGCGCCGCGCCTCCGGCGTGTCGTCGTGGGTCACGAGGCCGAAGGCGGAGAAGCTGACGAGGGCGTAAGCGAGGTAGAAGCTCGCCACGTCCGCCACCAGGAACACCGCGAAGGATCCCGCCATGGTGAGCGCCCACCATGCGGCGAAGGCGCCGCGCGCCGGGTCCTTGCGCATGTAGGCGCAGGCATAGGCGCCCGCCGCGATCCACAAGAGCGCCGCCCCGCCCAGCAGCAGCGCGCCCGTGCCGTCGAGCGCCAGCGTGAAGCGGAAGGGATAGGGCGCGACCAGCACCGACATGCCGCGCGGCACCGCCACCGCCGCCACCAGCGCCG
>NZ_JBNFNU010000753.1:0-967 GCF_057364445.1 Xanthobacter sp. BG11Y11_SDJG | reverse complement strand
GAAGGCAAGAAGATCATCCGCGAGAGCGGGCTGAACGTGATCCCCGCCGATGACCTGGACGATGCGGCGCAGAAGATCGTCGCGGCTGTGAAGAAGGAAGCTGCGTGATGTCCGTGCTCATCAACAAGGACACCAAGGTCATCACCCAGGGCTTCACCGGCAAGAACGGGACGTTCCACGCCGAGCAGGCCATCATCTACGGCACCAAGATGGTCGGCGGCACCTCGCCCGGCAAGGGCGGCTCCACCCATCTCGGCCTGCCGGTGTTCGACACCGTGATCGAGGCCAAGGAGAAGACCGGCGCCGACGCCTCGGTGATCTACGTTCCGCCTCCGGGCGCCGCCGACGCCATCCTTGAGGCGGTGGACGCGGAGATCCCGCTGATCGTCTGCATCACCGAAGGCATCCCGGTGATGGACATGGTGAAGGTGAAGCGCGCGCTCTCGGGCTCGAAGTCGCGCCTCATCGGCCCCAACTGCCCCGGCATCGTCACCGCGGGGGAATCGAAGATCGGCATCATGCCGGCCAACATCTTCAAGAAGGGCTCGGTGGGCATCGTCTCGCGCTCCGGCACGCTGACCTACGAGGCGGTGTTCCAGACCTCGCAGGAGGGCCTGGGCCAGACCTCGGCGGTGGGCATCGGCGGCGACCCGGTGAAGGGCACCGAGTTCATCGACGTGCTGGAGATGTTCCTCGCCGACCCCGAGACGACGTCGATCGTGATGATTGGCGAGATCGGCGGCTCGGCGGAGGAAGAGGCGGCGCAGTTCCTGGCCGACGAGGCGAAGCGGGGCCGCAAGAAGCCGATGGTGGGCTTCATCGCGGGCCGCACGGCGCCTCCCGGCCGCCGCATGGGCCATGCGGGCGCCATCATCTCCGGCGGCAAGGGCGGCGCCGAGGACAAGATCGCCGCCATGGAGGCCGCGGGCATCCGCGTGTCGCCCTCCCCGGCGCGCCTCGGCAAGAC
>NZ_JBNFNU010000752.1:0-969 GCF_057364445.1 Xanthobacter sp. BG11Y11_SDJG | reverse complement strand
CGCGGCCCGCCGGCGACCGTCGCCGCGCTCGCCGGCGCCTATGCCGGCCGGTGCTCGGCGCGGCGAAGCTGAGCGCGGAGCCGGCGCACTGGTGCTGACGCTGGAGGCGACGGGGGCACAGCTGCGCCTCGATCCGTTCGACGGCATGGTCTTCACCGCCAGCCTGCTGCCCACCGGGCGCTTCGCCAATGTGGTGAAGCTCACCGGCGACACGCCGCTGGGCTTCGCCCAGTTCGAGGCGGGCGCCGACGGCAAGCTCGGCGCGCTGGTCTTCGCCATCGAGGACCAGACCGTGCGGCTGGAGAAGGAGTAGGGCTGGCGCCGCTCAGGGCGCGGCGGCAGGCAGGAGCCCGGCACGCTTCAGCCGGACGATGGCGAGGTCCAGCGCGGCGAGGAAGGCCGAGCGCTCGCGCGGCGAGAAGGGCTTCGGCCCGCCGGTGATGGCGCCCTGGGAGCGCAAATCCTCGAACAGGTTGCGGGTGGCGAGCGCCATGCCGATGGAATCGGGCGTGAACGGCTTGCCCGACGGGGCGATCACGTCGGCCCCCGCCTTCACGCAGCGCGCCGCCAGCGGGATGTCGGCGGTGATCACCACGTCGCCGCGCCGGGCGCGGGCGGCGATGAAGTCGTCGGCGGCATCCGGCCCGGCCGGCACCACCGCCCGCTGCACCAGCGGATCGCGCGGCACGGCGATGGGCGCGTTCGCCACCACGATCACCGGCACCCCATGGCGCAGCGCCACCTTGTAGGCCTCCTGCTTCACCGGGCAGGCATCGGCATCTATGAACAGGCGGATTCCCTCGCCGGCGCTGGCGGGGGAGGTGGGATCGGGGCTCTCCATGGCCCTGTCTTGGCAAGGCCGGCCCCCGCGGCAAGGGCCGCCCACCGTTCCCCGGCCTAGCGACGGCGCAGCCGACGCCTGCTCCCCGGCCCAGCGACGGCGCAGCCGACGCCTGCTCCCCGGCCAAG
>NZ_JBNFNU010000751.1:0-970 GCF_057364445.1 Xanthobacter sp. BG11Y11_SDJG | reverse complement strand
CCGCTCGGCGCGGTGCGGGCGTGGGCCAGACGCGGGGCGCGGACACCGTGGAGGTGATCATCATCGGCGCCGGCGCGGCCGGCATCTCCGCCCGCCCGCAAGGTGGCGGAGGCGGGCCATTCCTACGCGCTGCTGGAGGCGTCCAACCGCGTCGGCGGGCGCGCGCGCACCGACACCCAGATCTTCGGCGTGCCGTTCGACATGGGGGCGAGCCGCATCCACCTGCCGGGCGGCAAGGCGCTGGCCGAGGCCGGCCGCGCCGCGGGGTTCGACGTCTTCACGGTGCCCCTGCCGGCCCGGCTCTATCTCGGCGGCAAGGAGGCGAACGACGCCGAATACGAGGATTTCGCCGCCACCGTGCGCCGGGCGGAGCGCGCCATCATCGCCGCCGGCGATGCCGGACGGGACCAGGCGGCGGCGCGCGTTCTGCCCGATCTCGGCGCGTTCGGGCCAAGCGCCCATTTCATCACCGGGCCCTATACCTGCGCCAAGGAACTGGAGGAGGTCTCCACCGTCGATTTCTCCCGCGCCGAGGAGCGCGAGGGCGAGATGGCCTGCCGCCAGGGGCTCGGCGCCATGGTGGCGAAGCTCGCCGCGCCGCTCACGGTGCGGCTGGAGACGCAGGTGCGCACGGTGGACCTGTCCGGCCGCCAGATCTCGGTGCAGACCAATCGCGGCACCCTGACCGGGCGGGTGGTGATCCTCGCCGTGCCGCCGAGCGTGATCGCCTCCGGCCTGCTGCGCATCACGCCCGGCCTCGTGCCCCGCTACCGCACGGCGGTGGAGCGCATCACCCTCGGCGCGTTCGACCGCATCGCCTTCGAGCTGCCGGGTAATCCGCTGGACCTGAAGGCGGACGAGCGGCTGTTCTTCAAGGCTGCCACCAGCCGCTCCACGGCGCTCGCCGCGCGCATCGGCGGCACCGACCTCTACGGCCTCGACGTCGGCGGCGCGCTCGCGGCCACCCTCG
>NZ_JBNFNU010000750.1:0-974 GCF_057364445.1 Xanthobacter sp. BG11Y11_SDJG | reverse complement strand
CCGTCGCCCGGCTGCGCGAGCGCGGCAAGCCGGCGCCCGCCGTGCCCGCCCCGCAGCCGGCCGCACCGGTGGATGTGGCGTCCGCCGGCACCTTCGAGCGCCTGTTCCTGGCGCCCAGCCTCGCCTCCGATCTGACCCTGCGCGAGCCGGAACTGAGGGTGTTCACGGCCTTCGTCGCGGCGCCGCAGACCGTGGTGGCGCAGGGCTTCTCCCGCGACGGCAGCTTCGGTCTCAGGGCTGGCTTCAGCGGCCCGGCCGTGGTGCCGCTGCCGACCTATGCCTTCCGCGGCGGCGCCGTGGTGGTCAGCCAGCGCATGTGAGCGGCCGGCCGGGCCGCAGCCCGGCCCTTGTCGCGTCAGGCGAAGATGCCCAGCGCCTGGCAATAGAGGTCGACGATCGCCTCGTGCTCCTTGCGGTCGTCCGCGTCCTCCTTGCGGATCTTCAGAATGGTGCGCAGCGCCTTCACGTCGAAGCCGTTGGCCTTGGCCTCCGCGAACACGTCCTTGATGTCGTCGGCAATGGCCTTCTTCTCCTCCTCCAGGCGCTCGATGCGCTCGATGAGGGACTTCAGCTGTTCCTTGGCGAACCCGCGGGGCATCTGACACGTCTTCCGCCACCTGGCAGACTCCTCAAGCTGTGGGCCGTCGATAGAGGCCCCGCGCCGGGGCGCAGTCAAGGACGCGTCCCCGCTTTCCACGCGCCGGTGGACGCGAAGGGTTGCGGCTTCCGCCGCAGGCTGGGGCGTGCGAGCCTCCGGCCGCACCCCCTCCCCGTCCGAACCCGGACCCCACCCCGCCCGCCATGAGCGCTCACCCGCCGCCGCGCCTCGCCTTCGGCATCACCGCCCTCGTCCTCGGCGCGTTCGCCATGGGCGCCTCGGTGCTGTTCGTGCGGTTCGCGGACGTGGGGCCGTTCGCCAGCGCCTTCTGGCGCGCCGCGCTGGCGCTGCCGGTCCTCGCCGCATGGGCGGCGCT
>NZ_JBNFNU010000749.1:0-977 GCF_057364445.1 Xanthobacter sp. BG11Y11_SDJG | reverse complement strand
CGCAGGGGCCGGGTGGCGCGGCGTCGGGCCGCCGCCGGTCCTGCCGCGCCGTGATCACGCCTGACGGGTCCGTCAGCCCGAAAGCGGTTGTTGCCTCCGGCGACCTTGCGAACCATGATCCCGCCCCGGACGTTGGTTGGCGTTGCGCGTCCGAGAAGGTCGAGATCATGAATTTTGTCGCCGACACCCTCGGCATCCTGACGCAGAGCGTCACCTTGCCAGGATGGGTCGTGGTCGCCGGGGCCGCCGTCGCGGCGGTGCTTGCATTCCTGATGCTGGTGCGGGCCGAGCCGGTCGAGCGCCCGCTCACCCTGCTCGTGCTGGGCGGCATCCTGCTGGGCGGCATGGCCGTCGGCACGGCGATGTTCAAGGAAGTGCAGAGCAACCATGCGGTCTCGGAGGCCCGCGCCCTTGAGGTGCGCGCGGCCGAGCTCGATGCGGCGGCCGCCGCGGCCGGCCTCGGCTGCCTCAATGCGGACGAGGCGCTCTCGGCAGCCTGCGAGACGATCGTCTTCGAGAGCCCGGACAAGGTCGCCGCCGCGCGTGCGATGCTCCGTGCCCGCTTCGCTCTGGTGGAGGACGGCTTCGAGTATGTGCGCCGGCGCAAAAGCCCGGTCCTGCTGGAGCGCATCGCCGTCTGGCGGCGCCCGCTGGAGCGCGATCCCTATGGTCTCACCGCCGCCATGCTGCTGGACATGCGCAATTGCTCGCCCGCATCCTGTCCCCAGGTGGCCTTCCTCGGCGACGTGCAGAAGGTGAATGCGAACCTGGCGGCCGGGCGCTACGGCGCCATGGTGGCGAAATACGCGCCCCTCTGGGAGCGCAATGCGCGCAACCGCGGCACCGTCGCCGCGCCGTCGCGCACCGGTCCTTTCGGCCTTCCCGTGGTCGAGCCCCGGCCCCAGAACGGCGTCGGCCCGGGGGGCGAAGCGACGTCGGCCGGCGAGGCGCCGCCGAGCGTGAACCTGCCGGTGGAG
>NZ_JBNFNU010000748.1:0-985 GCF_057364445.1 Xanthobacter sp. BG11Y11_SDJG | reverse complement strand
GTGTGCGCGCGCGCGCAGGATTCCGCCAGCGCCTTCTCGTCGCGCCGTCGCCGGCAGTTCAGGAAGGCGGCGTCGAAGGCGAGCACGCTCGCCGGCTGGGAGAAGCGCACCGGCGCGCCGAAGAACAGGCCGTAGTCCGGCCCGTGCGCCGGGCTCGGGGCGCGGAAGTCCACCCCGCGCAGCGGGATGCGCCGGCCCACCAGCCAGCAGGTGATGCCGTGCACGATCACCCAGAAGGTGCGATAGGCGAAGGCGGAGCGCGCCGGCCCGTCATCCTCCAGCACGATCCGGGCAAGGCCATCCTCCACCACGAGGCGGCCGTGGGGCGCGTCGAGCACGAGGCGCAGGAAGCGCAGCGCGCGCTTCAGCGCCTCCTCCAACGTCGCCGCATGGAGGATCACCTGGCACAGCATGGCGAAGCTGCCGGCGCGCATGGGCCGCGCGCCCAGGCCGAAATATTCGTCGTCGAGCGTGCGTGCGATCTCGCGCCACAGCGCGCCATACTGCTCCGCCGAGACCGAGGCGCCCACGGGCTCGGGAATGCCGCGCGCGCCAGCAGCGGCGCCACCGGCAGGCCGGCGCGGCGCACCCCGGCGAGGGCGTCCTCCACGAAGCCGGCCGAGATCATGCGCCGCTCCATGGGGCCTCCTTCGGTCGCGTTCGGGGTCGCGCGCTATATGGCAAAATCAATCAGTAAATTATGCCAATAGCGTCATCGCTTGCCATATGAAAGGGCGGCTAGATCGCCGCGAATGCGGGGCGCAAGACGCCCCCAGGCAAGACGCCGCCGGGCAAGACATCGCCGGGCAAGACATCGCCGGAGGGCCGACGGGAGGGCCAAAGGATGCAGATCAGGGATCACACGTCTTTCTACGTCACCAGGCGCCGGCTCCGGGCTCGGCGCGGCGGTGGCGCGCATGCTGGTGGGCGAAGGGGCCCGCGTGGTGATCGTCGAACGTCAATGCCGAGGCCGGCGCGGCGGTTC
>NZ_JBNFNU010000747.1:0-994 GCF_057364445.1 Xanthobacter sp. BG11Y11_SDJG | reverse complement strand
CGGGGCGAGCCGGTGCGGCTGCTGGCCGCCGCCTGGCTCGGCACCACCCGCCTGATCGACAACATCCCGGTCTGAGCGCGCGGGCGCTACACCGCGCCCAGATAGCTGACGGCGAACGCCACCAGCACCAAGGCGATCCCGGCGACGAGTACGGTGAGCACCCGCCCCGAGCCGATGCCCTGGCGGGCCTTGGCGGCGGGCTTAACCGGCTCGCCCTCCGGCCCGCGCTGGGTCCCGGGGTCATGGAACTCCTGTTCGTCGCGGATTTCCTCCGGCTCGCGCATGGGCCTCTCCTTCGCTTGCGTTGCGTCGAAGGGGAAACGCCGCTCGGTGCCGCCTTGTTTCAGGCGGCGGCCCGGCGGGGCGTGCGCGGCGGCGATGCCGAGAGGGCGGCGACGAGATCCTCCAGGCTTTTCAGGTCGTGCACGGGCCGGAACTCGTCCACCTGCGGGAGCATGGCGGCGATGCCGCGCGCGCGCGGACTCGAAGCCGGTCATAGCTCAGGAGCGGGATTGAGCCAGACGAGGCGCGGCACGAGCGCTTGAGGCGCGCCATCTCGGCCGCGAGGGTGTCGTCCACGTCCCGCTCCAGCCCGTCGGTGAACAGCAGCACCACCGGGTTCTGCGCCATCACCCGGCGCGACCAATCCTTGTTGAAGGCCCTCAGCGAGGTGGCGATGCGGGTGCCGCCCGACCAGTCCCGCGCCGCCTGCGCCACCGCCGCGAGCGCGGCGTCCGGATCGCGCCGCGCCAGCGCGCGGGTGACATTGGTGAGGCGGGTGCCGAACAGGAAGGTCGATACCCGCCGCTGCGCCCCGAGTGCGTGGAGGAAAATGCAGGATCGGCCGTGAATAGTCGGCCATGGAAACCGGAGATGTCGACCAGCGCCACCACCGGCGGCGCTTCTCGTCCGGCCCCCGGCGCTTTCAGCGGCACCAGGTCGCCGCCCGCTGGCGAGGCCGGCGCGCAGGCAGGCGCGAAAGATCGATCCGCCG
>NZ_JBNFNU010000746.1:0-1000 GCF_057364445.1 Xanthobacter sp. BG11Y11_SDJG | reverse complement strand
GCGGCAGGCGGTGGCGCGTGCGCTTCTGCCGGACGGCATCCGCCCACCCCTTCGGACTCCATGTCTGGCTGCCGCTGCCGCCCCGCGTGGGACCGGCTGCGGCTGGTGGAAGCGGCGCGCGGCCGGGCTCGGCCTCGCGCCGGCGGACGCCTTCCATGTCAGCGGGCCGGTGCCGGATGCGGTGCGGCTCTCGCTGGGCAGCCTGCCGGACACGGCGCGGCTCGCCACGGCGCTGGAGCAGCTGGCGCAGATCCTCCGCGGCACCGAGGCGGCGCCCTACGACCTCGTCTAGCGGGTCACATGAGGGGCTGGAACAGTCTTATTCCGAGGCCGGCCCGGCGAGCCGCCCCTCCTCGGCCTTGTGGAAATACTGGTCCGCCACAAGCCATCCCTTGAGCGGCCGCAAGGGCGGGATGCAGGTGGCGAGGAGCAGGGGCAAGGTGGTGACGAGGTGGACCCAATAGGGCGCCCCGTAGGCCACCTCCAGCCAGATGGCGAACAGGGTCGAGGGCAGGCAGCCGAAGGTGATGACGAAGAAGGCCGGGCCGTCCGCCGGGTCGGCGAAGCCATAATCGAGCCCGCAGACCTCGCAGCGCGGGGCGAGCGTCAGGAAACCGGCGAACAGGTGCCCCTCGCCGCAGCGCGGGCATCGCCCGCGCAAGCCGGTCTTGAGGGGCGACAGCGGCGGCCAGGGTCCCGACTTCATCTCATCACCTCGTCTCGGCGCCCCCGTCAGCCGGCGGGACAACGGGCGCAGTCCCGTCATCCCTATATACATACAATGCTATAAATTGCATGCAGACACCTGATGCGACATTTGGTCGGGCACCGGAATCACCGGGGGCGTCCGATGCGGCTGGCCGCGGGCGCCGGACCGGGGGAAGATGGCGCGCTGGGATGACAGCGACCGCCGCGCCTCCGCCCGGTGGGGGCCGCGCGGACCCCGCGGAAGCGCCGGGCGGCCGGCCACAGGAGCGCGATGCCGATCCGGCCTTCCTCT
>NZ_JBNFNU010000745.1:0-1005 GCF_057364445.1 Xanthobacter sp. BG11Y11_SDJG | reverse complement strand
GTGCCGGTGGTGCCCCGGCTCGGCCGCGGCCTCCTGACGACGTGGAGGAGGTGGAGCGGCTGATCGCGGCGAACCGGCTATCCCCGCCTTGCTGAAAGCCCGCCGCGGGGCGGGGGCGGCAAAGGGGCATGCAGGTGGTCACGAAGCCGGGCGCCCGGCGCCCGAGATCGCCTCGGCGATCCGCACCGCACGCTCCAGCTTCGGCGACGGGCGCCTGCTGGTGGAGCGCCTGATCGAGCGGCCGCGCCATGTGGAGGTGCAGGTGTTCGGCGACGGCGCGGGCGGCGCGGTGCACCTGTTCGACCGGGAATGCTCGCTCCAGCGCCGCCACCAGAAGGTGATCGAGGAAGCCCCCGCCTCCACCCTGCCGGACGCCCTCAGGGCGCGCCTCGCGCAGGCGGCGGTCGCCGGCGCGCGGGCCGTGACCTACCGCAATGCCGGCACGTTCGAGTTCATCGTCGGCGCCGATGGGGCATTCTACTATCTGGAGGTCAACACGCGCCTCCAGGTGGAGCATCCGGTGACGGAGGCGATCACCGGCCTCGACCTCGTGGAATGGCAATTGCGCCTCGCCTCGGGCGCGCCGCTACCGCTCGCCCAGGAGCAGATCCACGCGCGCGGCCATGCCATCGAGTGCCGGCTCTATGCGGAGGACCCGGCCGCGGGCTTCCGGCCGGCGCCGGGACGCGTCACGCACCTCGCCTGGCCCTCCGGGGCGCGCATCGACAGCGCGGTCGAGGCTGGAAGCCCCGTGCCGCCCCACTACGATCCCCATGATCGCGAAGATCATCGTCCATGGCGACGACCGGCGGCAGACACTGGCGCGCATGCGCGCGGCCCTCGCCGAGACCGCGGTGATGGGGGTCGCGACCAATCTCGGCTTCCTCGCGGCGCTCGCGGCGCGGCCGGAGGTGGCGGCCGGAACGGCGCACACCCGCCTCATCGACGAGGTTCTGCCCGAGCTCCTCGGCGCGGCCGCGCCCGGCGCGCTAGCCGCGGTGGCCG
>NZ_JBNFNU010000744.1:0-1011 GCF_057364445.1 Xanthobacter sp. BG11Y11_SDJG | reverse complement strand
GGGTCCGCGAACGGCGCGCGCGGCGGCAGGCCGGCCGGCGTCGCAGGCCATCCCGCACCCGCCGCGCCTGACGGCGCTGGCCGAGGCTCCGTATCGGCAGCTTGGCGCGCGGAAGCCTGCGCGCAGGTGAGCGCGATCATGTGGAAGGCATCCTCCTCCGAGCAGCCGCGCGAGAGGTCGTTGGCGGGCTTCGCGAGGCCCTGGAGCACCGGGCCGATGGCCCGCGCCCCGCCGATGCGCTGGGCGATCTTGTAGCCGATATTGGCCGCGTCCAGGTTCGGGAACACGAACACGTTGGCGTCGCCCCGGATCGCCGAGCCCGGCGCCTTGGCGGCGCCCACCGCGGCGACGAAGGCGGCGTCGAACTGCAGCTCGCCCTCGATGACGAGGTCGGGGCTCGCCGCCCGCGCGATCCTGACCGCCTCCACCACCTTGTCGACGCGCGCATGCCGCGCGCTGCCGGCGGTCGAGAAGGAGAGCATGGCGACCTTGGGCCGCTCGCCGGTCATGGCGGTGAAGGAGGCCGCCGAGGCGCGGGCGATGTCGGCCAGTTCGGCCGCGTCGGGGTCGATCACCAGCCCGCAGTCGGCGAACACATAGGCGCCCTTCTGGACGTGGTGGTCCTCGCACAGCAGCATCAGGAAGAAGCTGGAGACGAGCTTCGCCTCGGGCGCGAGGCCGATGATCTGGATCGCCGCCCGCACGGTCTCGGCCGTGGTGGCGACGGCGCCGCCCACCGTTCCGTCCGCATCGCCCTGGCGCACCATCATGGCGGCGAACGCCAGCGGCTCGCGCATGCGACGGTGCGCGGCGGCGAGGTCCATGCCCTTGTCGTGGCGCAGAAGGTGGAGCTCCTCGGCATAGGCCTGAAGCCGCGGCGAGGTCGCCGGGTCTTCGATGGCGATGCCGCGCGCATCCCCGCCCAGCGCCGCCAGAACCTCCGCCGCCGGCCCGAGCAGGATCGGGCGGGCGATGCCCTCCCGCGCGGCGCGCCGGGCGGCGGCGGCGATG
>NZ_JBNFNU010000743.1:0-1018 GCF_057364445.1 Xanthobacter sp. BG11Y11_SDJG | reverse complement strand
GATCCGCCGCCGCCACCAGCGCGGCGCGCTGCTCGCCCTGCGGCCGGCCAGCAACCCGTAGGGCCGGGCCACCAGCACCACCGCCATCACCAGGAACACCAGGACCAGCGAGACCTCCGGCAGAACCAGGATGCCGAAGGCGTTCACCTCCGCCACCAGGAGCGCGGCGAGGAAGGCGCCGGGCACCGAGCCCAGCCCGCCGATCACCACCACCACGAAGGCCTCGACGATGATCTTGAGGTCCATGGTGTGGTGCGCGGTCTCGCCGCGCGGCAATTGCAGCGCGCCGCCCAGCGCCGCGAGGACGATGCCGAGCGCAAACACCGAGGTGAACAGCCATTTCTGGTTCACGCCCAGCGCCGCCACCATGTCGCGGTCCTGCGTCGCCGCCCGCACCAGAATGCCCCAGCGGGTGCGCTTCAGCGCCAGCGTGAGCGCGAGCAGCACGAGGGGGCCGAGCGCCACCAGGAAGAGGTCGTAGGCCGGCACCGCCTGCCCGAACATGTCCACCGCTCCCTTGAGGCCGGGGGCGCGCGCGCCGAGCAGGTCTTCCGGGCCGAACAGGAGGACGACGAGATCCTCCATCATCAGCGTGACGCCGAAGGTGGCGAGCAGCTGGAACAGCTCGGGGGCGCGGTAAATGCGCCGCAGCAGCGTCATCTCCATCAGCGCGCCGAGCGCGCCGACGAGAAGCGCGGAGAGCACGATCGCGCCCCAGAAGCCGACCGGCCCGGCGAGGCGCTGCTGGAGCCAGTAGGCCACGTAGGCACCCAGCATGTAGAAGGCGCCGTGGGCGAAATTGACGATCCGCGTGACGCCGAAGATCAGCGACAGCCCGCTCGCCACCAGAAAGAGCGAGCATGCCGCCGCGAGGCCGGTCAGGAACTGGGCGAGGATGAGGTCCAAGGCGTAGCCCGCGCGTCGCGCCGCGGCGAGGGGCGGCCCCTCCTCTTGTCCGCTTTGGCGCGCCGCATCAAGGGGCGGCGGCGCGGAAGCCGGGGAGGTCGGCGGCGGCTCG
>NZ_JBNFNU010000742.1:0-1028 GCF_057364445.1 Xanthobacter sp. BG11Y11_SDJG | reverse complement strand
GCGGCCCCGGACCGCCCGGCGCTGGCGGGGGCTGCGCCGGCAGCGCGCCGCCGCGTCCTCACCCCTTCAATCGCCGCCCGCTCTTCCGCTTGGCGCTGGCTCTCGGCCCGCTTGGTGACGATCGAGGCGACGATCACCACCACGGTGACGATGGCGATGAGGATGGTACAGACGGCGTTGATCTCCGGCGTCACGCCGAGGCGCACCTGCGAATAGATGCGCATGGGCAAGGTGGTGGCGCCCGGGCCGGTGGTGAAGCTCGCAATCACCAGGTCGTCCAGCGACAGCGTGAAGGCCAGCATGAAGCCCGATATGACGGCCGGCAGGATCAGCGGCAGGGTGATGGTGAAGAAAGTCTTGAGCGGCGGCGAGCCGAGGTCGAGCGCCGCCTCCTCCAGCGTCGTGTCGAAGGTCACGAGCCGCGACTGCACCACCACCGCCACGAAGCACATGGTGAAGGTGATGTGGGCGAGCGTCACGGTCCAGAAGCCGCGGTCGAAGTCCACCGCCACGAACAGCAGCAGCAGCGACAGGCCGGTGATGACCTCGGGCATGACAAGGGGGGCATAGATCATGCCCGAGAACAGCGTGCGGCCCAGGAACCGGCCATAGCGCGTGAGCGCCAGTGCCGCCATGGTGCCGAGCACGGTGGCGACGCTGGCCGAAACGAAGGCGACGCGCAGCGTCACCCAGGCGGCATCGAGCAGTTGCTCGTTCTCCAGCAGCGCCCAGTACCAGCGGGTGGAGAAGCCGCCCCACACCGTGACCAGGCGCGAGTCGTTGAAGGAATAGATCACCAGCAGCAGGATCGGGATGTAGAGGAAGGCGAACCCCAGCGCGATCGAGCTGACGTTGAACCAGGTGAGCCCGCGCCTCATCGCCCCGCCTCCCCGATCGATGCCTGGACCGCCGCTCGGCCGGACGCGCGCTCGCGGCCACGCGCCCCCCTCCACCCCACGCCCCTCTCCCCCGCCGGGGAGAGGGAGCTTTGGCCGGCAGCCAGCGGCGAGGGTCGCATCCACGCGGCT
>NZ_JBNFNU010000741.1:0-1031 GCF_057364445.1 Xanthobacter sp. BG11Y11_SDJG | reverse complement strand
GTCGGGCGTGTCGAACAGCAGGTGCCCGGCCGCGTCCCACGCCGCGCCAGGCGTGGCGGGCATGGAACGCGACGCCCGCCGCCGAGAGCCGGCCGAGCCAGGCGCGCAGCAGCGGCGAGGCCTTGAAGCTCTTCGGAAAAGACCCGCCCGCTGGTGCCGACGAAGGGCTCCTCGCCCAGCCCCTGCGCCCAGTCCATCAGCGCCGACGGCGGGAAGGCCGCGAGCGCGGCCTGGAGGTGGTCGCTCGCCTCGCCGTAGCGGGTGACGAGCCGCTCGAACGGCTCGGAATGGGTGAGGTTCAGCCCGCCGCGTCCCGCCATCAGGAACTTGCGCGCCAGCGAGGGCATGCGGTCATAGACCGCGACCGCAAGGCCGGCGGCGGCCAGGCGCTCGGCGGCGGCGAGGCCAGCGGGGCCAGCGCCGATGATGCAGACGAGCGGCGCGTCCTTCTGAGAGACCATGGCCGCCATTTAAGCGCGGGCGGGACGATTGGGAAGGGCGGACGCGGCGGCGGCGCCTGTGCAGGCAGAGGCCGTCCGGTTCGCCCCCGCACGCGAACCGGGCCACGACCCGAAGCGCGCGGCGATTGACGCGCGCGCCTCGCCCCCCTATAAGCGCCCCGAACTCAGGCGGCTCCGGCGGCCGGAGCCCAGCCCTCATTCCTCGAGACGATCTCGCCTGTCGAGCCGATCGAGCGGGCACGGCGCACGGCGCCGACGCAGCGCTGCTGCTGGGGTCCGTGTCACCGCGGCGGCCACAGGAACCCCGGAGACCAGACCCGTGAAGCGCACTTATCAACCCAGCAAGCTCGTGCGCAAGCGCCGCCACGGCTTCCGTGCGCGCATGGCGACCCGCAACGGCCGCAAGGTCATCGCCGCCCGCCGCGCCCAGGGCCGCAAGCGCCTGTCCGCCTGAGAGGTGGAGACCGCGGAGCTGCCCGTCGTGGATCGCCTCCGCAAGCGCCGCGACTTTCTCGCCGCCGCCAAGGCCGCCCCGGGGCCGCGCCTGCCTTTCTGCTGCAGGCGCTGTGA
>NZ_JBNFNU010000740.1:0-1034 GCF_057364445.1 Xanthobacter sp. BG11Y11_SDJG | reverse complement strand
CGCCGCGCCTCGTCTGCGGCATCGGCGGAGCTGGACCGGGTGGCGGGCGGCGGCTTCGTGCCCGGCTCGGTGCTGCTGATCGGCGGCGACCCCGGCATCGGCAAGTCGACGCTCCTGGTCCAGGCCTCGGCCGCGCTCGCCCGGCGCGGGTTCAAGGTGGTCTATGTCTCGGGCGAGGAGGCGGTGGATCAGGTGCGCCTGCGCGCCCAGCGGCTCGGGCTCGCCCAGTCGCCGGTGGGCCTCGCCGCCGAGACCAATGCCGAAAAACATCCTCGCCACCCTCGCCGCCGGCCCGCCGGTGCACCTCTCGGTGATCGATTCGATCCAGACCATGTGGTCCGACAGCGTCGAATCCGCGCCCGGCACCGTGACGCAGGTGCGCACCTCGGCCCAATTGCTGGTGCGCTACGCCAAGCAGACCGGGGCTTGCGTGATCCTGGTGGGCCACGTCACCAAGGACGGACAGATCGCCGGCCCGCGCGTGGTCGAGCACATGGTGGACGCGGTGTTCTCCTTCGAGGGGGACGGCGGCCACCAGTTCCGCATCCTCAGGGCGCAGAAGAACCGGTTCGGCCCCACCGACGAGATCGGCGTGTTCGAGATGACCGGCGCCGGTCTCTCGGAGGTGCCGAACCCCTCCGAGTTGTTCCTCTCCAACCGCGACGCGGGCGCGCCCGGCACGGCGGTGTTCGCCGGCATGGAGGGCACGCGCCCGGTGCTGGTGGAGATCCAGGCGCTGGTCGCGCCCTCGTCCCTTGGCACGCCGCGCCGCGCTGTGGTGGGCTGGGATCCGGCGCGGCTCTCCATGGTGCTGGCGGTGCTTGACGCCCGCTGCGGCGTCCGGCTCGGCGGCCACGACGTCTATCTCAATGTCGCCGGGGGCTTCCGCATCGCCGAGCCGGCCGCGGACCTTGCGGTGGCGGGCCGGCCCTGGTGCTCGGCGCGTCACCGGGGCGCCGCTCCCGGCGGATGCGGTCTATTTCGGCGAGGCGAGCCTGACCGGCGCGGTGCGTCCGGTGGCGCAGGGGCCGGCG
>NZ_JBNFNU010000739.1:0-1034 GCF_057364445.1 Xanthobacter sp. BG11Y11_SDJG | reverse complement strand
GCGGGCGGCGGCGGCGCCGGGGCGGAGGCGGCGGGCGCCCCGCCAGCGCGGGCAGGCGCGCTCTATACGCAATTCGCCGCCGCCGGTCCAGAGCCAATTCGCATCCGCCGCCGCCTCGTTCTGGTATACGGCATTCGCATTGGTGCTATGCACAATCGGCCATGTTGCAGCGCACGCATCCGCCCTATATTCGCATCATCGAATGGAGGGAAAGATGACCACGATCACTGCCAATGGCCTGCGCGATACCGGCTTTTTCGGGCGTTTCGCCGCGGCCGTGTCCGACTTCTTCTCGGCCGTCGCCGAGGCCCGCCGCATGGCCGACCGCTACGACTATCTGAGCCGCCTGAGCAACACCGAGCTCGCCCAGATGGGTCTCGTCCGCGAGGACATTCCCCAGGTCGTTGCCCGCGGCCGCTGAATGCGGACGGCGCCTTCGCCTGTTGATCGCACCCCGCGCGTCGGGGCGATGGAACGGATGTGAGGCGGACGGGTTGAGGTTCAAGGCCGGCCGACGCAGGTCGCCGACCGGCCAGAGTTTCGGCGGATCGACGGAGGTTGCGGGCTCGTCCCGTCCGTGGTTCCGCGATCGGAGTGTGTTTTCGCGCCCGTATGGGCGCAGACGGTCCGCCGTTAGTCTGGACCGCGCTAAAGGACGGAAGGGCCATCGAACCTGGCCGTTCCTCGCCCCAGTTTCCTCCCGACCCCTCCCGGGGCCTCTCAACCACCCGCCGCCCGGCGCGGCCGGTTTTTTTTGCGCCGCCCCTATTCCACGCGCACCGTCACGCTCTCCGCGCGGCCGGTGGCGTCGATCACCGTGAGGCGGACGAAGCCCGGCCGGGCGGGGTCCAGAACACCGGTGCGCCGGTCCTCCGCGCGGCGACGGCCGCCGCTCGCCAGCACGGTCAGCGGCAGCGCGCCGCCCTCCACCTTCGATGACGAGGCCCTCCGCCTCCGCGCCGTCCGCTTCGGCCGCCGCCTCCAGGCGCGCGCCATGGGTCGGATAGATCAGGGCGAATCGGTTCGGCGCGCCG
>NZ_JBNFNU010000738.1:0-1037 GCF_057364445.1 Xanthobacter sp. BG11Y11_SDJG | reverse complement strand
CGGCCGGCGCTCGGCACGCGTCTTCGGGCCAGCGCGCCGGCCCGCGCTCTGGGCCTCTAGGGGGCACCATGCTGGTGCTCGTCACCCGCCCCGAGCCGGCGGCGCACCAGACCGCGGCGCGCCTCGCCGCCATGGGGCATGAGGCGCTGGTCGATCCCATGCTGCGCATCGTCCCCACCGGCGCGGCGCTGCCCCAAGGGCGGTTCGACGCGGTGGCCTTCACCTCGGTCAACGGCGTGAGGGCGCTGGCGGCATCCGCGGAGTTCGCCCGGTTCGCGGCGCTGCCGGCGTTCGCGGTCGGCCCGCGCACGGCGCGGGAGGCGCTTGAGGCGGGCTTTGCCGTAGTCACCGACTGCGACGGCGATGCCGCGGCCCTGGCCGGGCGGCTCGCCGCCGATCTGCCGTCCGGTGCCCACGTGCTCCATCGGCCGGGGAGGAGCGGGCGGCCGACCTCGGCGGCTGCTGGAAGGCCCGCGTCTGCGCGTCACCCTCGCCGTCGTCTATGCCGCGCGGCCGGCGGACGGCCTGTCGCACGCGCGCGCGCCGCCCTCGCCGCGGGACCATCGGACGCAGCCCTGCATTTTTCTCCTCGTACGGTTAAGACTTTTGCTCGCCTGCGCGGGCGCCGCGAAGCTCGATGGCGCGCTGCGCGGGGTCCGCCATCTGTGCCTTTCCGCGCAGGTGGCAGCGCGCTTCGGGCCTGCCCCAGCGTCGCGGTCGCGGCGGCACCCAACGAGGCGGCGCTGCTGGCGCTGCTGTAAGGGGCGGCGGTTGCGGCACGGCGTCCGGCGGTCTATCCGATGGGGGATGGCGGTTCGCCAGGAGCCCGGTGGCGAGCAAGGATGGCGAGCAATGATGGCGAGCGATGATCCGAACCCCGCGTCCCCGGCTCCCGAGCCCGACCGACGCCGCCGACCCTCGATCTGACGGCCGAGGAGATCAAGGCCGGGGCCGGCGCGAGCGCGCCCGAGGCCGCGGACGGTGCGGCTAATGCCGCGCCTGCCGATGCCGAACCCGGCGATGCCGCCTCGATCGCC
>NZ_JBNFNU010000737.1:0-1042 GCF_057364445.1 Xanthobacter sp. BG11Y11_SDJG | reverse complement strand
GCGCCGTCGCGCCGCAAGAGCGCGAGGGCGAGGAGGACGGAGCGGCGCGCGGCGTGAGGCAGGACTTTTCATGCCGGTCTTCTGCCGGGGGCCGGCCGTGCCGTCAACGGGCGCCGGCGGTGCCGGCCGCGCCATCACTCCAGGAGCCCCCTTATGCCAGAGCCCCTCGCCGGTCCCGAAGCCGAGCCGTTGACGCGTGCCGAGGCCAAGGCCTTCCTGCGCATCGCGCACGATGCCGAGGACGCCCTCATCGACGCCCTGATCCCCGCCGCGCGCGTCTGATCGAGGCGGCCACCGGGCGCATTCTCGTGGACCAGACATTCGCGCTTCTCCGTGATGCCTGGCCGGCGAGCGGCATCATCGCCCTGCCGGTGGCGCCGGTCTCGGCCATCCTTTCCTCCGCCGTCACCGACGCGGGCGGCGCCGAGGTCGCGGTGCCGGAGGGCGCTCTGAGTTTGAGCGGCGAGCGCGCCCCGGCGCTGATCCAGGTGGACAGCGCCCGCGTGCCCAGGCCCGGTCCGCGCCATGACGGCATCCGCATCGTCGTGCGCGCCGGCTATGGCACGGCGGGCGACGTGCCGGCGGATCTCGTCCAGGCGGTGCGGCTGGCGGTGGCGCACTTCTACGAAATGCGCGACGGCGCGGGCGGGGCGACCGAGCTGCCGGCCGCCGTCGCCGCCCTCATCGCGCCCTATCGCGTGGTGCGGCTGTGAGCGCCATCGGCGCGCTGCGCCAGCGCCTCGCGCACCAGACCTATGTGGACCTGCCGGACGGCACCGGCGGCATCGCCCGCACCTTCCTCACCGTGGACCAGCTGTGGGGCCGGGTGGAGATGGTCGGCGACGATTTCGCCATCGCTGCCGAGCGTCCGCAAGGCGGGCACCGCGCGCGGATCACGCTGCGTGCGCCCAACACGGTGGCGCCGGGCGACCGGCTGCTGCTCGGCGCCCGCATCTTCCATGTGGAAGCGGTGGCGGACCCGGACGGGCGCGGGCGCCTCTCGCGCTGCCGCTGCCGGGGAGGAGCCAGCCGTGACCGCCCG
>NZ_JBNFNU010000736.1:0-1044 GCF_057364445.1 Xanthobacter sp. BG11Y11_SDJG | reverse complement strand
CCCCGCTGGACGCAGGGCGCGGGTGCGGGAGATCGCCGCCGGGCCGGGCGCGGTGATCCTGTGCGGACGCTTCGAGGGCGTGGACGAGCGCATCGTCGCCGCCCGCGGCCTCGAGGAGGTTTGCGTCGGCGACGTGGTGCTCTCCGGCGGCGAGGCGGCGGCGCTGCTGCTGCTCGACGCCTGCGTGCGCCTCATTCCCGGCGTCATGGGCAAGGCCGAGAGCGGGGCGGACGAGAGCTTCTCCCACGGCCTGCTGGAATATCCGCAATACACCCGCCCCCAGGTGTTCGAGGGCCTGACCATCCCCGAGGTGCTGACCTGCGGCGACCATGCCCGCATCGCCCGCTGGCGCCGCGCCGAGGCGGAGGCCGCGACCCGTGCGCGCCGGCCGGACCTCCTGTCGCCCCCGTGTGACAAACCGGCGACGGAAAGGGAATGACACGCGCCGTTTTCTCATATAAGAAGCCGCGTCCCTTAACTTAAAACGACACGACGTGGCGCTGGGGTCTGCCCCGCGCCGCCAAGAGGTTGGCGACATGAACATCATCCAGACGCTCGAAGCCGAGCAGGCGACCAAACTCGCCGAAAAGCGTGCCATTCCGGAGTTCCAGCCGGGCGACACCGTGATCGTGAACGTGAAGGTGGTCGAAGGCGACCGCACCCGCGTGCAGGCCTATGAGGGCGTGGTGATCGCGCGCTCGGGCGGCGGCCTCAACGAGAGCTTCACGGTCCGCAAGATTTCCTATGGCGAGGGCGTGGAGCGCGTGTTCCCGGTCTACTCGCCGCTGATCGACAGCATCAAGGTGGTCCGCCGCGGCAAGGTGCGCCGCGCCAAGCTCTATTATCTGCGCGACCGCCGCGGCAAGTCGGCCCGCATCGCCGAGCGCCAGGACACCCGCGCGGACGCCAAGGGCAAGAAGGCCAAGGCCCCCGCCGCCGCCGAGTGACGGCCGCCCGTTTCGGGCAAAGACGACCCGCCGCCGGCTCGCGCCGGCGGCTTTTTTGTGCCTGGGCATCAGGCCGGGTTGCGTCCGGGCCTGGCGG
>NZ_JBNFNU010000735.1:0-1045 GCF_057364445.1 Xanthobacter sp. BG11Y11_SDJG | reverse complement strand
CTGGCCCGGGCGCCCGCCACCGCTCCGGCTCCGGACTGGCGCGCCCGCGGCCGGTTCGCGCCGGAGCGTCCGCGCGCCGACATGGAGCGGGCGGTCGGGGCCGTCATCGACTACATCCGCGCCGGCGACATCTTCCAGGCCAATCTCACCCAGCGCATGGCCGCCCCCGTGCCGGAGGGACTGAGCGACCTCGAACTCTATCTGCGGCTGCGCGCCATCAGTCCGGCCCCGTTCGCCGCCTTCCTGAAATGCGGCGCCGGCCTTTCGGTGATGAGCGCCTCGCCCGAGCGCTTCCTCAGCCTCGCGCCCGACGGGCGAGTGGAGACGCGCCCCATCAAGGGCACGCGGCCGCGCGGTGCCGACCCGGCGGCGGACGCCGCTTTGGCACGCGCGCTCCTCGCCTCGGCCAAGGATCGGGCCGAGAACCTCATGATCGTCGACCTCATGCGCAACGATCTCGGCCGCGTGTCGCGCACCGGCAGCGTGCGGGTGCCGGTGCTGTGCGGCCTGGAGACCTTCGCCAGCGTTCATCACCTGGTCTCGGTGGTGGAAAGCACGCTGAAGCCGGGCCTCGGCCCGGTCGATTTGCTGCGCGCCTGCTTTCCCGGCGGCTCCATCACCGGCGCACCGAAGATCCGCGCCATGGAGATCATCCACGAGCTGGAGGACGCCCCGCGCGGCGTCTATTGCGGCGCGGTAGCCTGGATCGGCTTTGACGGCGCGATGGATTCCTCCATCGTCATCCGCACCGTCACGCGGGCGGGCTCGACGCTGCTGGCCCAGGCGGGCGGCGGCATCGTCGCGGATTCCGACCCGGCGGCGGAATACGAGGAAAGCCTGGTGAAGCTCGCGCCGCTGCTGCGCGCCCTTTCGGGAGAGGACCGATGATGCTCTGGCTCGGCGACCGGCTGGTGGAGGAGGCGCAGGCGCACATCTCCCCGTTCGACCGCGGCTTCACCCTCGGCGACGGCCTGTTCGAGACCCTGCGCCTGCGCGGCGGCGCGGTGCTGCGGCTGGAGGCGCACCTGGCGCGCCTCGCGGCCGG
>NZ_JBNFNU010000734.1:0-1054 GCF_057364445.1 Xanthobacter sp. BG11Y11_SDJG | reverse complement strand
CCTCGACCTGCCGGCCGCGCCGGCGCCGCTGGGGCGCCGGATCGCCTATCATGCCGCCTGTTCGCTCCAGCACGGCCAGAAGGTGAAGGGGCCGCCCACCGCGCTGCTCCGGCGCGTCGCTTCGAGGTGGCGGAGCCGTTCGAGAGCCACATCTGCTGCGGCTCGGCGGGCACCTACAACATGCTCCAGAGCGACATCGCCGCCGAGCTGAAGGTGCGCAAGGTGGGCCATATCGAGGCGCTGAAGCCCGACATCATCGCCGCCGGCAATATCGGCTGCATGACGCAGATCGGCTCGGGCACGACCATTCCGGTGGTCCACACGGTGGAATTGCTGGACTGGGCCACCGGCGGTCCCGTCCCGGAAGGTGTCGCGGACGGCGGCGCGGCCAAGGCGGCGTGAGGCTATCGACATCGCCGTCATGCCCCGGCGTGTCCGGGGCATCCGCGGTGCCCGTTTCGCCGGGCTTGCGAATATGAAGTGGGACGCGGGCCAAGATCGACACCCCTGCGAGGCCCCTGCGAGACCCTTGAAGGACAGACCATGCCCCATCCCTTCGACCTCACGCTCTATCTCGTCACCGATCCGCGCCAGGTGGCGACGCGCGGCCTTGCGGCGACGGTCGAGGCGGCCGTGGCCGGGGGCGTGACCCTCGTGCAGCTGCGCGACCCGGATGCCCACGGTCGCGATCTTGTCGAACAGGCGCGCGCGCTCAAGGCGCTGCTCCAGCCGCGCGGCATCCCGCTGATCGTCAACGACCGCGTGGACGTCGCCCATGCCGCCGACGCGGACGGGGTGCATCTCGGCCAGGACGACCTGTCGCCCCAGGCCGCGCGCGCCATCCTCGGCCCGGATGCCATCGTCGGCCTCTCGGTGGGGACGCCGGCGGAATTCGGCGCGTCCGATCTGTCGGGCGTCGACTATCTCGGCGTCGGCCCGGTGCGCGCCACCGGCACCAAGGCCGATGCCGGTGCCGCCATCGGGCCTGAGGGCGTCGCGGCGGTGCGCGCGCTGACGGCGCTGCCCATCGTCGGCATCGGCGGCATCGGCGGCC
>NZ_JBNFNU010000733.1:0-1054 GCF_057364445.1 Xanthobacter sp. BG11Y11_SDJG | reverse complement strand
GCGTCGGCGCGGCCGGCACGGCCATCGCTCTGGTGCGGCTCGACCGCGCCGCGGATGCCAGCGGCCGGCATCCCGCTTCTGGCCGGCGGCCACGAAGTGAAGCTGCGCCGGCCGCAATGGGCGACCTTCGCCATGGACGCCGAGTGAGACCCGCAGAAGGACCGCCCGCCCCGTGACCCCACCCACCGAGGACGCCCCGCTCCATGCGGACGGCCGGATGCGCTGCCGCTGGTGCGGCACCGACCCGCTTTATGTCGCCTATCACGACACCGAATGGGGCGTGCCGGAGCGCGACAGCCGCGCCTTGTTCGAGAAGCTGGTGCTGGATGGATTCCAGGCCGGGCTCGCCTGGATCACCATCCTGCGCAAGCGGGACAATTTCCGCCGCGCCTTCGACGGCTTCGAGCCGGAGGTGATCGCCCGCTACGGCCCCGAGAAGATCGCGGCGCTGATGGCGGACGCCGGCATCGTGCGCAACCGCGCCAAGGTGGAGGGCACGGTGCTCTCCGCCCGCGCTTATCTCGACCTGCACGAGAAGGGCATCGCCTTCTCGGACTTCATGTGGGACGCGGTGGACGGCGAGACCCGCTTCAACCGCCCGCGCCGCATGGCCGACATCCCGGCGGAGACCGAGCAGTCCCGCGCCCTCTCCAAGCGGCTGAAGGCGGCGGGCTTCAAGTTCTGCGGCCCGACCATCGTCTATGCCGCCATGCAGGCCTGCGGCCTCGTCGACGACCACGTGGCCGGCTGCCACTGCGCCAGGCCGACCGAAAAGCCTCCGGAAAAGGCCGCCGCCCGCGCGAAGCGCCCGCTCAGAAGCGCGTGACGATGTCCGTGAGCGCCGGCCGCGGCCGGTCCTCCAGCGCCGCATCGACGCTGCCCAGATAGACGAAGCCGGTGATGCGCTCGTGCGGCTCGAGCCCGAGCGCGCGCGCGCATCCGCATCGGTGGCCGGCATCGCTGATCCAGCTGGCGCCGGTAGCCGCAGCGCGCGGCGGCGAGCAGCATGTTCTGGCAGCAGGCGGCCGACGACATCACCTGCTCCCATTCCGGG
>NZ_JBNFNU010000732.1:0-1059 GCF_057364445.1 Xanthobacter sp. BG11Y11_SDJG | reverse complement strand
CGCCGTGCCGGCCCCAAGGCGGAGGGCCGCCCCGAATGGGCCATCGGCGGCGCCGAGCGCCGCATTCGCCGGGAACGGGCGCGCAAGGAGCGCATGTCCTCCGCCCAGCGGCGGGAGTGGCGCCGCCGTGCCACCCTCAAGGCGCTGATGGTGGCCGCGGCCGTGCTCATTCTGATTTCCGGGGTGGGGCTCGCGCTCCAGGCCGTCTCCAGCATCGTGCCGGGCGTGGGCGCGGCCTTGGACGGTGTCCGGACCCAGGTCTCCGGCCTGCTGTTTCAGCCCGGTGCGCGACCTGCCGGCGCCGGTGGGACCGGCCGCGCTCCAGGCCGCCGCCCGCGCCGGCGACGTGGCCGCGGCCTATGCGGTGGGCGTGCGCTACGCCGACGGCATCGGCACCAGCGCCGATCCCAAGGCGGCCGAGAAGTGGCTCGCTTATGCGGTCTCCGCCGGCTCGGCGCCGGCCGCCTACCGGCTCGGCAGCCTCTACGACAATGTCTCGCGCAACCTCGCCGAGGCGCGACGCTTCTACGAATGGGCCGCCGGCCAGGGCAATGTGCGCGCCATGCACAATCTGGGCGTGGTCTATTCCCAGGGCATCGACGGCAAGCCCGACTGGACGCGCGCCATCGAGTGGTTCCGCAAGAGCGCGGAGATGGGCCAGGCGGACAGCCAGTACAATCTCGGCGTGATCTATGCCCGCGGCCTCGCCGGCACCGCCGATCTGGCGGAGGCGTGGAAGTGGTTCGCGCTCGCCGCCAGCCAGGGCGACGCCGACAGCGCCACCAAGCGCGACAGCCTGATCGCCCGCGCCGATCCCCAGGCGCTGACCCGCGCCCGGCAGGCGGCGGAGACCTTCCGTCCGGCGCCGCTCGACCCGGCCGCCAACTTCGTCGACCTCAAGCCCGACTGGGGCATGGACAGCGGATCGAACACGGTCGCCCGCCAGGCCTCCACGCCGCCGTCGCGCTCGCTCTGAGGGCCGGCGGTCCGGACCTCGAGTTCGGCAGCGGTCTTTTCGCGGACGCGGCTCCCCCCCCTCACCCTCCCCTCTCCCCCGCC
>NZ_JBNFNU010000731.1:0-1067 GCF_057364445.1 Xanthobacter sp. BG11Y11_SDJG | reverse complement strand
CTCAGCCCCGGCGCGGTGATGCGCGCCGCGTCGCGCGCGCCGAGCCGGCCCCTGCGAGAAGCGCGCCGCGAGCGCCATCAGATCTTCGGCGCCGAAGGCGGCCTCCAGCTCGGCGAGCGCGCCCAGCGTCAGCACCAAAGTGCGCGGGCGCCCGTCGAGCACCGCCTCGATCTCGCCGCGTCGCGGATTGGCCATGGCTTCGCCCTCAGAGCGCGGCGAAGGCGAGCGCGCCGGCGCTCTCCAAAGTGAGGTCGAAGGTGACTTCACGGTCGTACTCGGCGCCGATCTCCAGCGCCGTCACCTGGAACGGGCCGGTGACGGTGCCGAAGTCCGGGATCACGATCTGGCATTCGGGCAGCGCGCCCGAGAAGAACGCCGCCCGCACCAGAGCGTCGGAGGCGGCATCCTTAAACACGCCGGAGCCGGTGACGGCGGCGCGCCGCACGCCCGCTCCCGCCAGCAGCTCGCGCCACTGGCCGGCGGATTCGGCATGGGTCACGTCGACGCTCTGGGCGTTGAAGGCGATCTGGCGCGAGCGCAGGCCCGCCACCGTCACGAGCGCGTCGCCGTCATGCATCTTGAGGAGAAGGTCCTTGCCCTTCTGCGCGGCCATGGCGTGTCTCCGGAAAGGGGGGTGCAGAGGATCAGAGCGGCTCGGTGACGGCGCGGAATCGCACCAGCGCGTGGAAGGTGCGCCCGTCCTCCTCGCGCACCACCTCCGCCGTGGTGGCGCGCAGGTTGGCGAGGCGGTGGGCGGAAAGCATCAACGGCATGTCGTGCAGCGCCTCCTGCACCGCGGCGGCGATGGCCATCGCCTCGGCCCGTCCGCCGGAACGGGAGAAGGCGTGCAGCGTGAGCGCATGCTCGGTGCCGCGCTCGGTGGCGGTGGACCAGTCGGCCACCACCGCCTCGCCGAGCGCGACGAAGGGGAAGTCAGCCTCCTTCGGCGGCACGTCGAACACCTTCGCGCCGCCGAGCAGAGCGGCGAGCGGCGCATCGGCGGCGAGCGCCGCATGGATCGCGGCGCGCAGCGCCAGCGCCGGGCTGTCGAGGGGGCAGGCTCACGG
>NZ_JBNFNU010000730.1:0-1071 GCF_057364445.1 Xanthobacter sp. BG11Y11_SDJG | reverse complement strand
CGCGCTCGCCGCTGCCCAAGGCCCGGCGCTCGGATGCGGAAGCCGCAGCGCGGGTGTTCGCGGCGCTCGGCGTGCCGGTGGCGCCGGAACGGGTGCTGCCTTCGGACGCCGCCGCCATCGATGCCATGGCGCTCGACGATCTGCCCTATCCGGTGGCCGCCAAGATCCTCTCGCCCGACATCGCCCACAAGACCGAGGCGGAGGGCGTGGTGCTCGCCATCGCCTCGGCAGAGGCCTTGAAGGACGCGTGCCGCCGCATCCTTTCCGGCGCGGCCCGCCATGCCCCGCAGGCGCGCCTCCTCGGCATCCAGGTGCAGCCCATGCTGCGCGGTCTGGGCGAGGCGCTGGTCGGCTTCCGCCGCGATCCGGCGGTGGGACCCGTGGTGACGCTCGGTGCCGGCGGCGTGCTCGCGGAGATCTACCGCGATGTCAGCGTGCGCACCGCGCCGGTCGACCTCCCAACCGCCCGCACCATGATCGGCGAGGTGAAGGCGTTCGCGCCGCTGCGGGGCTATCGCGGCCTGCCGCGCGGCGACCTGGATGCGCTGGCTGAGGCGGTCGCGGCCTTCTCGCGCCTCGCCGCGCTCGACGTCGCGGAGGCGGAGGCCAACCCGGTGCTGGTGCGCGCGGAAGGGGAGGGCGTCATCGCCCTCGACGCCCTGATCGTGAAGGGAGGCGGACATGCGCTCTGACGCCCCGTCCGGCCACATCACGCGCCGGCTCTCTGAATTCTGCGCCGGCCTCGCCTTCGCGGACCTCGACGCGGCGGCGCGCCCGGGGGCGGTGGGGGCCGCCACCTGCTCGACACGCTGGGCGCGGCCATCGCCGGCGCGCAGGGGCTTCCGGCCCGCATCGCCGCGCGCACGCTTGCAGAGGTGGGTTCCGAAGGTCCCATGCCGGTGCCCGGCATGGCGGGCAGCTGGAACCGGCTTGCCGCCGCCTATCTCATGGGGGCGAGCGCCCCACGGCCTGGAGGTTGACGACGGCTACCGCGCCGGCTCGGTGCATCCCGGCGCGCCGGTCATCCCCGCCGTGCTCGGCGCCGCCTGGGGCGGCAAGGTGAGCGGCGCG
>NZ_JBNFNU010000729.1:0-1072 GCF_057364445.1 Xanthobacter sp. BG11Y11_SDJG | reverse complement strand
GACGCTGGGCGATGCGGGCGAGCGGCGGCGCCTCCTGCGTCAGCGTGCGGGCGAAGGCCTCCAGCGCCTCGGGCCGGCCCGCCAGATGGATCGCCACGAGCCCGCCCGCATTGCGCACGCTGCCGCGCAGGCCGTGGCGCAGCGCCAGGCGGTGCACGAAGGGGCGGAATCCCACCCCCTGCACGATGCCCCGGACGACGATCTCCTCGGCGCGCTCCATGCCCCGACGCCTAGTGCACCGTGCAGACCATGCAGGGGTCGAACGAGCGCACGATGTGCTGAACGCTCACCGGCGTGGTCTCGCCTTGGCGCACAAGCGCGCCGACCAGCGCCGTCTCCAGCGGTCCGGGAACCCCGTCGCGGTCGCGGGGCGAGAAGTTCCAGGTGGTGGGGGCGATGATCTGGTAGCGGGCGATGCGGCCCGTTCGTACCACCAACCACCAGTGGCCGAGCGACGCCGCGCGGCGGCTTCCGTCAGTCCGAAGGCGCGGCCCTCCTGCGGCAGGGTGCCCTGGGCGCACCACGGCGCGGTCGGCTCCAGCTGCCGCACCCAGCCCTCCATGGCGATCAGCGTGCGCGCGGCCTCGACCAGGCGCCCGACGACGCGGCTCCTCACGTTCGCGCCCTCGCGCGCCGCAAGGTCGCGCATCAGCGGATGGCCCGCCACCATTTGCCGGGCGAAGGCGCCGGTCTCGTATGGCGCGCCCGCAAGGCGCGGCGCCTTGCACCAGGTGTAGCCCTTCTCGTCCGCGCCGTCCGGCAAGGTCGAGCCCTCGAACGGGGCGTGCGGCGCATCGCGCCCCTCCATGCGGGCGAAGGCGTGGTCCTCGGTGATGGCGGCGGGATCGAGCGCGCCCGGCATGCCGTCCGCGAAGGTGCCGCCCGCATAGAGGCGGCCCGCCTCCTGCGGGTAGGCGCCATAGGAGAGGAACCGGTCATAGGCGCGGCCGAGGCCGGCGAGCTCCAGGTCCTCGGCGATGTCGAGGAACAGGCGCATGTCGCTCGCCGCCGGGCGAGGCGCCAGGCCTCCAGCGCCGCCACGCCGTCGAGCGCGGCGACCTCCTCGAGGGGC
>NZ_JBNFNU010000728.1:0-1074 GCF_057364445.1 Xanthobacter sp. BG11Y11_SDJG | reverse complement strand
CGCCCGGCGTGGGGGGGCCGCGGAACCTGGCTGCGCCGGAGCGGGGCTGCTGCTGCTCGGCGATGCGCTGCTGCTCCTGCCGCTGGCGCTCGGCCTGCGGCATGCCGAAGAAATACTGCCAGCCGATCAGGATCGCCATCGACAGCGCGATGGCGATGAACATGTTGCGGTTGTCGCTCATTGCGAATGGCCTCCGTCGGCGGCGGCGTCGACCCCTGGGCTTTCCGGCCGCGGGACCGTTGACAGCTTGGGGCGGGATTTGGGCTTGCCGGGGGTGTTCACCCGGCTCACGGCGCGTTCGAGGTCGCCGACCAGGGCGCTGAACGGGGCGCGCAGCGCCTCGGCGCGCGCATCGTCCGAGGGCACGTAGCCCGACAGGCGGACGGTGCCGCCGTCGCGGGTGGCGATGAACAGGAAGGGCGAGGCCACCGGCGGGCGCACGGCGAAACGCGCCAGCGTCATGCCGGGCGGCAGCGGACCGTTCATGGTGGCCCGCAGCGCCTCGTAATTGGCGAGGTCCGCAGCGCGGCCCTCGATGGCGAGGGCGCCGTCGGATAGCGTGATGCGGCCGGAGGGCAACCGGTCGAGCTGGGCGATGGCGAAGGTGGCGAGTGCGGCGAAGTCGCCGGGCGGTGCGCCGCGGGCCCGCACAAGGCGGTCCTCCCCGGTCACGGTGGCGCCGGTCGCCTTGGCGGCCGCGACGATGCGCTGGAGCGCATCCTTGGACGGCACGTAGCCGTTGAGCGCCAGCGCCTTGCCGCTCTTCACGGCGCTGAAGGTGAAGGGCCGCCGCTCGGGCAGAAGCGTGGTCTCATCCTTCACCACCCTGACGCCGAACAGGCCGGCGAGCGAGGTGCGGACCTTGGTGCGCGCCTCTTCGGCGAGGGATTCGCCCGTGAGCGTCGCGTCCCGGCCCTCGAAGGCGACGGAGGCCCAGGATTCGCCGCTGCGGACGAGCACCGAGAAGGCGCGGCGCGGCGAGGTCGCTCCTCCACCGGGCGCTGGGCCGTGGCGATGGTCGCGAGGCAGAGCAGCGCGAGGCCGGCGAGGCCGAGCAGCAGCACCGCGGGCCCG
>NZ_JBNFNU010000727.1:0-1080 GCF_057364445.1 Xanthobacter sp. BG11Y11_SDJG | reverse complement strand
CCCCGGTCGGCGGATGCCCTGGTGGCCGGCGCTGGCGCTGCCGCTGCTGGCGGCGGCTCGCCTGGCTGGGCGGGCGTACCTTCAAGCTTCTCCGCCTCTTCCGCACTGGCGCAGGCCGACGAGTCGCGGCGCCGGCGCCGCCCGGCGCGCGCTTTGGCCAAGCGCCTTCCTCCTGCTCTCCGGAAGCCTCGTTGTCGCGGCGGTGCTGGCGGCGGTGTTCATGCGCCAGGTGATCGGCCTCTTGGCGCCCGGCTTCGAGGCGGGCGCGCGCGCGCCGAGGTGGCGGTGCTGTGCGGGCGCGTCGCCGTGCTCTATCTGCCGCTCTCGGGCATGGCCGCGATCTTCGGCGGCATCGCCAACCGCGCGTACCGCGTGCTCCTGCCGGCGCTCGCGCCCATGGCGGCCAACCTCACCGTTCTTGCGGTGATCGCGGCGCTGCTGCTCCAGGGGCTCATGGAGAGCGACACCGCGGCCTTCGCCATCGCCGCGGCGCGGTGGCGGCCGGAGTTGCGCAACTGGCGCTGATGAGGGCGGCGGGCGCGCGGCTGCCCGCCGGCGCGCTTCCTTGGCGCCGGGGCCGATTGGCGCGGCGGCCTCGCGGTGCTGCGCGCCGCTTCGCCGGCCCTGCTGTTCGCCGGCATGAGCCAGTTCCGGCTCATCATCATCATCGCTTTGGTGTCCGCCGTGCCGGGCGCGGTGGCGGCGCTCAATTATGCCCAGCGGCTGATGGACCTGCCGCTCGGCCTCGTGGGCGCGAGCGCGGGCGCGGTGCTGCTGCCGGCTCTGGTGCGCGAGAAGGGGGAAGGGACGTCCGCCGGCCGGGCGCTGGTGGCGGCGCTTGCCTTCGCGCCTGCCGGCGGCGGCGGGCCTTGCCGTGCTCGCCGAGCCCCATCGTCGTCACCCTGTTCCAGCGCGGCAGCTTCGATGCGCAGGATGCGCGGGCGACGGCGCTGTTCCTCGCCGTGCTCGCGCTGTCCCTGCCGCTCCAGGGGCTGGAGCGCATCCTTGCCGCCACCGCCTCGCCGCCGGGCTGGTGGGGGCGGCCGAGAAGGTGGCGCTGGTGTCGCTCGCGCTGTGCCT
>NZ_JBNFNU010000726.1:0-1082 GCF_057364445.1 Xanthobacter sp. BG11Y11_SDJG | reverse complement strand
CGCCAGCATCATGCTGCGCGCGAGCGCCTGCCGGCCGCGGCTGCCGCGCCAGCTGCGAGACCGGCGAGAGCTTCATCAGCGGCTATTGCGTGAACGACCAGCGCGGCCTCCAGCACATCGGCGTCATCTCCGCGCAGGAGGGCAAGACCGAGGTGGAGTGCCTGCACCCGGTCAAGCAGGTGGTCGCGGTCTGCCTGAAGCCGTGAGCATGCGCCGCCCCGCCTGCCGCGCGGGCGGGGCGACAAGCGCGACACCCCGTCCGGCCGCCGGCCGGACGGGCATCAGCCGCGCCGGCGCAGGATCTTGAGGCGTCCCAGCAGCTCGGCCACCGCCTCCGGCGGCAAATGGGCGATCTCGCGGGCGATGAGGTTGGCGAGCTCCGTGGCCTGGGGCGAGAGGCCGGCCGTATCCACCGTCACCTTGGGGTGCGACACCTCGGCGAGGCGCGCCAGGTCCTCGGCCTCGTCCCAGATGACGTTGAAATAGGCGATCACGCGCTGCACCAGCGCCCAGGTGGGCCGGCCGCGCCGGCCGTTCTCCAGCGCCGACAGATAGGTGGGGCTCACGCCGATGGCGTGCGCCATCTGCGTCAGCGTCACGCCCTTCTCGGCGCGCAGATCGCGCACGCGGCGTCCGAACGGCGTCATGGCCGCCTCTCCCCTGGGTCCGAGCCCGAACCGGGATGGAAGCCGATTCGCGCCCGGCGAACAAAGCCGGACGCGGGGTTCGTCAAAGCGGGAAGCCGCGGGCCGACGCTCCGGCCCGACTGGGGCGCGCCTGAGCCGGAGGCCGTCAGGCCCGGCTCAGGCGCGGGCGGACGTTCATCACGCCCGGGACGCGGGCCCGGAAGGCGGCCTCAGGACTCACGCCCAGGAGCCGTCGTCGTCGCCGCCCCAGTCGCCGCCATTGTCCTCAGCGAAGTCCTGGCCGCCCTGATCCTGCCCCTGGTCGGCGTTCCAGAAATTCTCCTGCGGCCGCGGGCTGGCCGCCGAGCGCGGTTCTGGGCATCGGCGCCGAGATCCGGTGCCGCCGGCGCCGGCCTCGGGCTTGGGCAGTTCCGCGGCGGCGGCCTGCGCCACCGG
>NZ_JBNFNU010000725.1:0-1093 GCF_057364445.1 Xanthobacter sp. BG11Y11_SDJG | reverse complement strand
GCTGCACGATGTTGTCGCGCGGCACGAAGTAGATCAGCTTGGTGCCGAGCTTCGCCGCCAGCGCCTCCGCCAGCTCCAGCTCCTTGTCGGTCTGGCGCTCGTTGCACACCAGCCCGCCCAGACGCACGCCGCCGGAATTGGCGTACTTCAGGATGCCCTTCGAGATGTTGTTGGCCGCATACATGGCCATCATCTCGCCCGACATGACGATGTAGATCTCCTGCGCCTTGTTCTCGCGGATCGGCATGGCGAACCCGCCGCACACCACGTCGCCCAGCACGTCGTAGGACACGTAGTCGATGTCCTCGTAGGCGCCGTTCTCCTCCAGGAAGTTGATGGAGGTGATGACGCCGCGCCCGGCGCAGCCCACGCCCGGCTCCGGACCGCCCGACTCCACGCAGCGGATGTCCTGGAAGCCGACCTTCATCACGTCCTCGATCTCGAGGTCCTCCACCGAGCCGGCGTTCGCCGCCAGCGAGAGGATGGTGTCCTGCGCCTTGGCGTGCAGGATCAGGCGGGTCGAGTCCGCCTTCGGGTCGCAGCCCACGATCAGGATGCGGTGCCCCATCTGCGCCAGCGCCGCCAGCGTGTTCTGGGACGTCGTCGACTTGCCGATGCCCCCCTTCCCGTAAAACGCGATCTGTCTCAGCGACATCTTGCTCTCCTCCTCACCGGACACAAAGGATCACCGCGCGCGTGGCGCGAGAGGTTCACGAATGAAATGTCTCGTCGGGAACGCACGGCGGGCTGTTGGGAAGGAGCGCATCGCTCGCTTTCACGTAGGCGTGCACTCAGCCCTCACTCGCTGTAGCGACGCAGACCGAGCAATCGCCGTGCCAGACGCGCCAAAGAGCCCGCAAAGGCTTGATTTCCATCACTGTGGCCGCTCCGATCCGGCCCGCCGGCCCCCTTCCGTCCCGCCGCCGGAAGGTGTGTCGAACCCGACAGGCGGGCGCTCCCGTGTCGCAATTGAAACAAGCCGGCCCGGCCTTCGGCGCCAAGGCGCTGGGCGCCATGGGCTCGGGCGGCCGCCGGGCCACCGGGAACGGAACTTGCTTGAGAGGAAAAACGCCCGCCCGCGTGCGGGGCGCCC
>NZ_JBNFNU010000724.1:0-1095 GCF_057364445.1 Xanthobacter sp. BG11Y11_SDJG | reverse complement strand
CGCCTGTCCGGCCGGCTCCGCGCCTTCGGCGGCCTGCGCGGCTTTGGTGCAGTCGGGCGCCGTGGCGGCCGAGATCGCGCCGGCTTCGTCGCCAAGCCCCGGCTGCGACCTGCCCGAACCCCGTGCGGCTGACCGCGATCCGCCTCGGCGACGGCCGCATGGCGGCGCTCAAGCCGGCGGCCATCCTGCGCTGCGAGACCGTGCTGGCGGTGGCTGCCTGGGTGCGCGAGGACATCGCCCCGGCGGTCGCCGCCCTCGGCACAAAGGTGGAGGCGGTGAAGGTGGCCGCCTCCTACGACTGCCGCTCGCGCAACCGGGTGTTCGGCGCCCGCATGAGCGAGCACGGCTACGGCAATGCGCTCGACGTGGGCGGCTTCGAGGTGACGGACCGGCGCAAGCTGGAGGTCGAAGGCGGCGGCTTTCCGCTCAGCCTGCGCAACCTCATGAAGGAAAGCGCGTGCCGCCGCTTTTCCACGGTGCTGGGGCCGGGCTCGGACGGCTATCACGAGGATCACATCCACGTGGACATCGCCCAGCGGCGCGGCGACTACAAGCTCTGCCGCTGGGAGACCGCGGACAAGCCCAAGGTGGCCGCGCCGGTGCCCGTTCCCGCGCCGAAGCCTGCCGAAGGCGCGGCGGCCGCGGGGGCGCAGGTAGAAGAGACCCCGGAAGAGCCGGCCGAGGCGGATGCGGAAGCGGCCCCTGCCGCCGGCGCGCCCGCCGCTGCGAAGGGGGCGCACCCAAGGGCCAGGCCGGCAGCACGCCGGCCGGAAAGCCCCAGGGGGCTGCCGCGTCCGGCGCGAAATCCACTGGGGCGAAACCGCCGGCCACCAAGCCCGCCTCAGGCAAGCCGGCCGCAGGGAAGCCTGCCGCAGGCACGTCGTCTCAGGGCAAGCCGTCCCAGAGCAAGCCGGGCGGCGACGCGTCCGGTGGCGCAAACTCCGGCAAGGACAAGAGCGGCTGAAGGCTGCGCCTGCGCGGGCCGGTCTGCGCGCCCTGCTGTGAAGGGCCGGCCACGGGGCGCGAAAGGCCGCGCGCCGGCGATGGGCCGAGCGGCGGAACCTTCGGCCGATCGCCGGGCCGTCATCCCACGGG
>NZ_JBNFNU010000723.1:0-1107 GCF_057364445.1 Xanthobacter sp. BG11Y11_SDJG | reverse complement strand
CCGATCAAGATCGGCGTGGTGACGCCGAGCACCGGCACGTTCGCGCCCATCGGCCAGCAGGTGCGCTGGGCGCTGGAGCTGGCGGCGAAGGAGATCAACGCCTCCGGCGGCATCATGGGCCGCCCGGTGACGCTGATCGTCGAGGACGAGGAGACCACCCCGGCCGCCGCGGTGCAGAAGGCCGAGAAGCTGTTCCAGGTGGACAATGTGGACTTCCTCACCGGCACGGTGAATTCGGGCGCCACCCTGGCGGTGGGCCAGCTCGCCGAGCGCAACAAGAAGCTCGCCACCACCTCGGTGTCGTTCGCCGATTCCATCACCGCCGACAAGTGCTCGCCCAACGTGTTCCGGGTGAATGCGCGTGCCGGCCAGCAGTCGGCGGCGCTCGCGGCGTGGCTCTTGAAGCAGAAGCCGAAGGCGAAGATCTACTATCTCGGCCCGGACTATGAGATGGGCCGCTCGACGGTGGCGGCGTTCAAGGCCAATGCCGAGAAGCTCGGCGCGCAGTCGGTGGGCGAGGTGTTCGCGCCGAACGATTCGAAGGACTACACGCAGTTCTTCGGCCAGATCCGCGCGGCGCGTCCGGAGGTGATGTACATCTCGGTGGCGGGCAACGACACGGCGCGCCTGCTGACCCAGATGCAGGACTTCGGCCTGCTCTCCTCGCTGCAGGTGGTGGGCGCCTCGGGCACCATCACCTCGGCCAACATGGGCGCGCTGGGCGCGGCCGCGAACGGCTTCGCCACCGGCGCCGGCTACTCGCCGCAGATCGACACGCCGGAGAACAAGAAGTTCGTGGCCGACTTCCGCGCCGCCTACAAGGCGGACCCGGACCTCTACGGCGCCGACAGCTACGGCACGCTCTACGCCTACAAGGCGGCGGTGGAGAAGGCGGGCTCGACCGACACCGACAAGGTGCGCGCCGCGCTCGAAGGCCTGACCTGGAACACGCCGCAGGGTCCCAAGACGATCCGCGCCGGCGACCACCAGGCGATGCAGCCCATGTATGTGGTGCGCATCAACAACGGCAAGTTCGACATCATCGACAAGGTCTCGGCCGAGGACGCCATCGGCCCCGACACCTGCACCCGCTTCTGAGCCGGAACG
>NZ_JBNFNU010000722.1:0-1115 GCF_057364445.1 Xanthobacter sp. BG11Y11_SDJG | reverse complement strand
GAGGCTTGCCGAGCATGCGACGCCGATCGGAGGGCGCCCTCCGTTCCCAGCGGCCCCGGTGCGGGCCGCGTGATCCCGCTTCTCGAACTCGCCCATGCGGGCGCCGCCGACGCCTTCGACGGCAGCGGCCGGCCCGCCGGCCCCGCCTGGGACGGCATCGTCTTCCCCGAGCTGGACGACGCCCCAGGTCTACGCCCTCGAAATCTGCGGGCCGCGCTCGCGCCGGTCTATCGCGACCGGGATGTGCTGGTGGTGTCGCCGGCCGCCGCCGTGCGGCGCGGCGACCGGGTGGTGGTGAAGGCGCGCGGCGGGGCGCTCCTGTTTCGCGAGTTCCTGCGCCGGACGGCCCGACAGGTGGAGGTGCGCGCGCTCGGCGCGCCGCACGAGACGCAGCAGCTGCCGCTCAAGGACGTCGCCTTCATCGCCCGGATCGTCTGGTCCAGCCAGTGAGGCGCCGCCCGGCGCCGCGCGCGCCGCTAGGCGCTACCACGTGCCACCCGGTGCCGAATTCTGCGCCGCGCCTCAGCGGATCAGCGCCTCCAGCGTCTCCAGCCGGTCGGCCTCGCGCGGCGGCTTGTCCCACCTCAGGCGCGCGACGCGGGGAAAGCGCATGGCGACGCCGGAGCGGTGGCGTGCCGAGCGGGCGAGGCCCTCGAAGGCGATCTCCAGCACCAGCCCCGCGTCCGGCTCGTGCACCACCTCGCGCACCGGGCCGAAGCGGTTGACGGTGCAGCGCCGCACGAACGCGTCGATCTTCTTCAGCTCCTCGTCGGTGAAGCCGAAATAGGCCTTGCCCACCGGCACCAGCACGTCGCCCTCCGCGCCCGTCGTCCACACCCCGAAGGTGTAGTCGGAATAGAAGGAGGAACGCTTGCCGTGCCCGCGCTGGGCATACATCAGCACCGCGTCCACCGTGTGCGGGTCGCGCTTCCACTTCCACCACGGGCCCTTGGGCCGGCCGGGCAGATAGGGGCTGTCGGCGCGCTTCATCATCACGCCCTCCACCGCCGCCGCATCGACCCCCGCCCCGAAGGCGCCGGGGTCGGCGCGCGCCGCCGTCAGCTCCGCCCATGAGGCGAAGGCGACCAGCGGCGAAAGGTCGAGCCGCCCGCCGC
>NZ_JBNFNU010000721.1:0-1121 GCF_057364445.1 Xanthobacter sp. BG11Y11_SDJG | reverse complement strand
CGGCGGCGCCCGCGGCTGCGGCGGCGTCACCGGCGTCACGCTGGTGTCGCTCCACCGCGACTGGATCGACGCCACGGCTGAAGGCGCTGGCGGGGCGGTGAGGCGGGACGACGGGCGCCCGCCGCGTCCCGCCCAAACTAGCCGCCGTCATGCTCCGGCTTGACCGGAGCATCCACGCCCTTCCCCACCGCGCCCCGGCCGCAGCATGGGCCCTCCGGTCAAGCCGGAGGGCGACGGCGGGGCAGGCCTCAGGCGGCGAACTTCAGCAGCTTTGCGGCGTCGAAGTCCTGCACGCCGCCGCCCACCCGCTTGGTGGTGTAGAACAGCACATAGGGCTTGGCGGAATAGGGGTCGCGCAGCACCCGCACCCCGGCGCGGTCCACCACCAGATAGAAGCGGCGGAAGTCGCCGAAGGCGATGGCATGGGCGTCGGCGGCGATGTCCGGCATGTCCTCGCTCTCGGCCACCGGGAAGCCCATGAGGCTCGCGCTCTGGCCCGCGCCGGGGGGCGGCGCCCACAGATAGTTGCCGTTCTCGTCCTTCAGCTTGCGCGCCGCCGCCTGGGTGCGGCGGTTCATGAGGAAGGTGGCGTTCTGGCGGTAGGGCGCCTTGAGCGCATAGACGAGGTCGATCAGCGGGTCGGCCGGCGTGGCGCTCGGGAAGGCGCCGGCCGCGCCGGTGGCGACGACGCCCACCTTGCCCCAGCTCCAGGCGCTCTCGGCGGCCTTGGTGTAGCTGAGGAAGCCGGTGGGCTTGCCCACGCCGTCGCCGGAGACGAAGGCGGTGCCCTCCTGGGAAGCGAAGCTCTGCTCGACCTCGCCGGCCAGCCACTCCTCCACGTTCACCCGCGCATCCTCCAGCAGCGCCGTGGTGGCCGCCGGCATGGCGTAGAGCTCCATGGCCGGGAAGGCGAGTTCGGCCAGCACCGGGCTGTCGGTCTGCGGCCGCGCCGCGGTCTCCGCCGCCCAGCCGGAGACCGGGCCGGAGGTCATGAACGGCTTGCGGTAGGTGCCGGCGCCGATGGTGCGCACGCTGGCGAGCGCCCGCACCGGCGAGAGCACGGCGAGGCGGCGGCCGATCTCGGCCTCGGCCTCGAACGGCACGAGATAGCCGCCGTCGGC
>NZ_JBNFNU010000720.1:0-1123 GCF_057364445.1 Xanthobacter sp. BG11Y11_SDJG | reverse complement strand
CTGGGCCTGTGAGCGCCGCGCCGGCCGGCGCGGCGCGTCGTAGTCCTTCGCCGCGCCGGGGCGGCATCCCCTGATTAGTCAGGTTCAATCCCCGCGCGGGCACCTCTAGCTTGGCTGGAGAGGCGCCCGCCGCTGCGGCCGGCGCGGCGGGGCAGAGCCATGACGTCCCTGGAGGAGAAGGAGCGGATCACGCGGCAGGGCTTCTTCGCCAGCTTCGCGCTGCTGGTGCCCATGGCCTATGCGGTGCTCGTCTCCAACTCTTCCGCCGTGCTCGCCGATGGCCTGAATCTCGCCATGGACACCGGCGCCATGTACCTGTCCTGGCACGTGATCCGCCGGCTGAAGCAGGGGCGCACCGAGACCTACAATTACGGCTTCGACAAATACGAGAACCTGCTGGCGCTCTGCTTCGCGCTTGCGAACCTCGTGTTCGTAATCTTCGTGCTGGCCAAGGTGATTGACGGCCTCAGCCGCCCGGAGCCGCTAGAAGGGACCGCTGCGGCCATCATCCTGAACATCGTCGCGATCGGCATGTTCTCCGGGCTCTGGCTGCGGGTGCGCCGGCTCGGCCCTGCCGGCCAGTCGCCGGTGATGGATGCCCAGCGGCGCTATTACCAGATGAGCATCGCCGACAGCCTGGCCCTGGTGATCCCCCTGTCGGTCGCCGCCTGGTTCAAGGACGCGGCGTGGGCGCTCTACATCGATCCGGTCACCGCCATCGGCCTGTGCATCTTCTTCCTCTACCAGATCTGGGCCATGGCATCGGGATCGGTGTTCGACCTGGTGGACCGGGCCCTGGAGGAGCAGCTCCAGCTGGCCCTGCTGCGCGTGCTCGCCGCCCGCTTCGACGATTACGAGGCGTTCCGTGGCGTGCGCACCCGGCGCGCGGGCGGGGTGCATTTCATCGAGGTGCTGCTCGGCTACGATCCGGCGCTGAGCATGGGTGTGGTACAGCAGCGCATCAACGTGATGAAGGCGGACCTCGAGGCGGCGATTCCGAACGCGGTCGTGCTCGTCTGCCCGACCGAAGAGGCCGCCGGCACGCCTGCCGCCGGCCGCGCGTCGCTCGCGCCGCTGGGGGTGTGAGCGCATCGCCTCTGGCGGCCTTGCGCGGCTTCGGCCG
>NZ_JBNFNU010000719.1:0-1127 GCF_057364445.1 Xanthobacter sp. BG11Y11_SDJG | reverse complement strand
AGACGACCAGCCGCCGGGCACGGCGCCGGTGCCGCTGCTGGTTTCCCGGGCCCGACGGGCGGCGCGTGTTCTCGGCGCCGCTGAAGGTCGCCTGCCAGGGCCTGGTCGCCACCGCCATCACCACCGCGCTCGACCTCGCCTTCCATCTGGAGCACGCTTACTGGGCCACCATGACGGTGATGTTCGTGCTTGGGAACAGCGTCGGCGAGACCTTCATGCGGGTGCGCTACCGCACCGTCGGCACGCTGGCCGGCGTGGCGCTCGGCATGGGGCTGTTCCTGGTGCTCGATGCCCATGTCTGGCTGCTGGCGGCGCTGTGCGTGTTCGCGCAGATGATCGGCATCGTCACCCAGAAGGACCGCTACGACGTCGCCTCCGCCGCCACCGGCTTCTCGGTGATCCTCGGCCTGCACCTCATCGCAGGCCTGGGGCCGGAGGGGATGCTCGCCCGCGTCTACGAGACCGTGATCGGCGCCGGCATCGCGCTCGTCGTCTCCTATGCGGTGCTGCCGGTCTATCTGACCGACCAGTTCCGGCCCGAGGTGCGCGCGCTCCTGAAGCGGGGCCGCGACAGCTTCGCCAGCTGGTGGCCGCGCACGCAAGGCGCGCGGGTCAGCATGGCGCCGCTGGCGCGCGAGGTGCGCCAGCTCGATCTGCGCGTGCCGCAGCTCGGCGCCGAACAGGTGTTCGGCCATTCCGCCGGCGACGTGGTGAACATCGCCTCCACCCTCGACGTGCTGATGACCTATCTCGCGCTGCTGGAGGACGTGACGCAGCGCCTGGCCCTCGCCGCGCCGCAGGAGGAGGTTGTGTCGCTGGCCGAGGCGGCGCGCTCGCGCACCCTCAACGCCTTCGCCCAGGCCCTCGGCGAGGCCAGCGCGGACCAGGGCGCGGCGGCCGCGCCGGCGGTGGAGGCGGCGGTCTCCATGGTCCTCGCGCTGGCGGACGATCCGCAGGTCGAGCAGGCGCTGCCGCTGGTGGCCGACTATCTCGCCTATTCCGACGCGGTGCTGCGCCCGCTGGCCGAGCTGCGCATCGCGCTCAGCGATCAGGCCCCCCTGGAACCGGGGCGGCGGAGCTCGCCGCCGGCCGGGGCGCGCCGCAGGCCGCGCGGACCTGATCTCGCG
>NZ_JBNFNU010000718.1:0-1130 GCF_057364445.1 Xanthobacter sp. BG11Y11_SDJG | reverse complement strand
GGGCCGGGCGAAAATCCTTCAGCGAAGGCTGGAATCGTTTCCAATTGCCCGCACCCGCTTTCCCGGCCCACGGTCGGCTCAAAGCAGGGAGGAACGAGAATGAAGTTCACGCGGCTCATCTCCGCATCGCTCGGTGTCATTCTGGCGCTGGCGGCGGCGCCGGCGAGCGCCACGCAGGCGAATTACCCCGACCGTCCGGTCAAGATCGTCGTTCCCTTTGGCCCGGGCAGCGCCACCGACGGCTTCGCGCGCACCCTCGCGGCCTATCTGCAGGCGCAGTTCGGCCAGCCCTTCGTGGTGGAGAACAAGCCGGGGGCGCAAGGCGTCGTCGCCGCCTCGTTCGTCGCCAAGTCCGAGCCCGACGGCTACACGCTGTTCATGACCACCAACACCACCCAGTCGGCGGCCCAGGGCATCATCAAGAACGTGCCCTACGATCCGCTGAAGGACTTCACCTCCATCGCCCGGCTCGGCGGCATCTATTCCTTCGTGGTGGTCAATCCGAACCTGCCGGTGAAGTCGCTGGCCGAGCTCATCGCCTACGCCAAGGCGAATCCCGGCAAGCTCAGCTACGCCACCGGCAACAGCACCGGCGTCATTGTCGGCGCGACGCTCACCCGCCTCGCCGGCATCGACATGCTGCCGGTGCGCTACAACACCACGGTGCAGGGCCTCAACGACGTGATGGGCGGCCACATTCCGGTGATGATCACCGATGCCGTCACCGGCCTGCCGCAGGTGGCCGCCGGCAAGGTGCGCCCGCTCGCCGCCACCGGCGGATCCCGGCTGAAGCAGCTTCCGGACATGCCGACCATCTCGGAGGTGGCCATCCCCGGCTTCGACCTCGACGCCTGGCTCGGCCTGTTCGGCCCGGCCGGAATGCCGAAGCCCGTGGTCGCGGCGATCGAGGCGAAGGTGAAGGCGTTCCTCGCCGACCCGGAGACGGCGGCGCGGCTGGAGCAGATCGGCTTCGCGGTGGTGTTCAGCCCCTCCGACGAGTTCGACCGCTTCGTGAAGGCCGAATATCCCAAGTGGATGCAGGCGGTTAAGGAGCGGGCATCACTCCGCAATAAGGCTGCGGCGCCCCCGGCGCGCACCGTTCCGGCGCGGCGACGCCGCGAGCGCCGCCG